>DAOTPH010000024.1:0-14405 GCA_035451765.1 Bacteroidota bacterium
TCAATACTTGAATTGATTCGATATCATCGGGATTAATATCAACTGCTCTATTTGAAAATTGATATCGACCTTCTTGTTCATATAGTGATGTATTATCAATTATGATACCATCAACTACATAAAGAGGTTCTGACGATCCTTCGATAGTTTTTCGACCACGAAGCGTGATATATGTTCCCGCTCCTGGTGTCCCTGAATTTTTTGTTACCTGCGCTCCCAGCACTCTACCGCTTAATGCATCAATTGCTGATGAGCTAACTACATTATTGACCGCTTCACCACCCACAGATGCAATTGTATTGCCGAGTTTAGTTTTATCTACCTCGCCGCTCAACCCCACAACTACAATTTCATTTGTGCGAATAGTGCCCTGCGTTAATTTGATATCTACCGTCGTTGTTTGATTCTCTTTTATTGTTATTGATTGAGTAACTGTTTGATAGCCAACATATCGAACTTCCAATGTAAAGCGTCCCGCAGGTGCTCTAAAACGGAAATTCCCATTTCTATCTGTTACTGCCCCAATTCGCAGAGAAGGAATTGAAACTGATGCTCCTACTAGTGGTGCTCCTGTTTCTTCGTCGGTAATTTTACCTGCTACAAATGTTCCTTCTTGCGCAAATGCATTACTCAAGCTTAACAGTAATGCGACGAGAATCACAACAACAGGACTCTTAGCATTTGAAATCTTTGACCAAATTTTATCCAAAGATTTCTTTGAGATTGTAAGGTACTTTGTCATAACAAGTCCTGTGTTTTGTTAAACAAAATAATATTTAAAAGAACAAAAAATTATTTAATCGAAATTAAAGTTTTTCTATTTGTAAAATTTTTTACTACACAAATTACGGAGTTTTTCTAATAAAGTCAACCTTTTTGTCAAAAATATTTTCACAAATTTATAAAATTATTTGGAAATTGAAATAAAATAATTTTTTTAATATAAATAAATCTTCAATGTCTTCTATTTCAGAATTGTCTAATAAGCCCAAGATATAATAAAGAAAATTGAATTGTATTATTTTTTAGATGTAATTAACTGAAGATGGAAGCAAGTAAATTTGCTCTGTCTGTGCAGAAGGAGAGACTCGAACTCTCACGGGTTTTAATGCCCACTGGATTTTGAGTCCAGCGCGTCTACCAATTCCGCCACTCCTGCATTATTTGATTTGTGGGCGCTAAGGGATTTGAACCCCTGACCTCCTGCTTGTAAGGCAGGCGCTCTATACCATCTGAGCTAAGTGCCCTTTTTATTTTTATTAGTTTACAAAATTAAACAATTTTTTGAAAATATCCTTTCTATTAATTGTTTCGTTATTTGAATCTTATAATTTTCCAATTTTTTTCTTAATTTAAAAATATTAAAATATGAAATATATTATTTTTATTTCGTTTGAATTATCAAGTGCAGGTGAAGTATGAAACGTATTTATATACTTATTTTTTTCTTTTTTATTTGCTGTCTTCAAAGCTATGCTCAATATTGGGAAAAGGTGACTAATATCCCCAGCCCTTATAATAATGGTTATTATCTTGATTTGTGGGTATTGCCTTCTGACCATAATTACGTTTGGGCTTGTGGATTTGATGGTTTCATAATCCGTAGTACTGATAATGGCACGACTTGGCAAGGCTCAACACTGCCATCTCCTGCCTATCATATCGAAAGCATTCAATTTCTAAATAAACAAGTCGGTTATACATCAGGAGTGGAGGGGATTTTTAAATCGACTGATGGGGGAGCGACGTGGTTCGATATTACTCCTTCTAATGATGAAGATTATTGGGGCAGCTATTTCCTTAATGTTAATTATGGTGTGCTTCTAGGTGGCGGTTGCGATGGCTTACAAAGATTCTATAAAACAACAAATGGGGGAATATCCTGGTCACTTTATGTTCAAACAGTACCGAATACCGGTTTAACAGATCCTATACTTTATCCATCAGGATTAGGTTATGCTGTTTCAAGTGGTAGAATTTGGAAAACAATAGATTCAGGCACTACTTGGCAATTGTTTGCAAATTGTGGTTCAGAAATTTGGCAGGAGGAAATCTCAATTATGGGAAATTCCATTGTTGTGCCTACATCAGGGATAATGTGTGAAGGTCAGGGCAATGCAGGTGGAATGCGATTTTCAACAGATATGGGAACAACTTGGAGGGAATTTAAAACGGGTTATCCAATGTTCGGCGCGGTTCTTGTGAGCGAAACAGAAGCTTGGGCTTGTGGATATAACCGCAATGTATATTATACATCAGATGCAGGCAATACTTGGCAACTAAGAAATTGCGGGATTGAAAATGTGAATCTTGATGATATAACTTTTACAAACCCATCAGATGGTTGGGTTGTTGGCCAAGGTGTTTATAGATTGAAACCTGCAAAAATTACTGCTGATCGTGATACTATTGATTTTGGCAAAATTTGCTCTAATGAAATAAAATTAGATTCATTCCAAGTACAAAATCAATCATTAATTCCTGCAGATTTGACTGTTCAGAAAACACTCGATTTCGATAATGCATTTTCAATTGTTAAACCCGCTTATCAATCGCAAATTTTGAGTTGCAGTACATCCATTATTGTTGTTAAATTTTCACCAACAAAACAAGGAAAATTTCAGGCAAAATTGCTTATTGATGCTCAATCAAGTGATGGGGTAACACATTTTTCAAAGGAAATTATACTTATCGGCGAAACTGTGAAAAGCACCATAAAACCCGAAAGAGACACAATTGTGCTAAATACTGCCCAATGCGGCGATATTTTTACGACAAATTTAAAATGGTATGCTGATTCTCTTGGCGAGTCGCTTTCAGGATATAATTCACTCACGCCCGCAAATAAGCATATCCTTCTAAAAACCGAGCTCCCATTAAGTATTTCCCCATCTGGTACAACAACACAATTTCAGATTCAATTGCTTGATACAGGATGGAGCATCGGAATATTTAAATTTCAATATGCTCCTTGCAATCGAGATACTAATATTACAATCAAAGCTTATGGTGTTTCACCAATTATAAATTCAATTGATTCTTTACATTTTGCAATTCATTGCAGTGGCGTAATTATTGACACTATCCCGATTTGGAACACAGGGAAAGCTCCACTTATTATTTCAAGAATTTCATCGACATTGCATAGTGGCGATTTCCAAATCATAGGTTGGACAAGCAATAAGCAATTGCCAATCTCAATTCCTGTTAATAACTCTGATTCGCTGATTATTAAATATTCTTATGATAAAATTGGTACCGATATTTTCTATATTACTATTGATAACAATGATAAAACACTCGCAAGAGGTGACAAACAAACATATAGTATTAAATTAATATGTACTGTGGAAAGCGAGGATATCTCAATTAAAAATCCAATAATTGATTTTGGTAAAATTTGCCTTAATGCAAGGATAGATACTTTGATTCCCATAAAAAATATAGGAAATTTGCAAGCAAATTTAAATATTCTAAAGAATTGCTCCCTCCCATTTTATTTGCAAATACAACAATTAAATCTCAATCCTAATGAAAGTGAAAATATAGAACTGATATTTTCTCCAACAAAAAAAGGTGAATTTTTTGATACTATAAATATTAAAACAGGGGATTGCAAAGAAATTTCTATATATTTGAAAGGAATTGGCATTGAGGGTTTGCTTAATACTGACCCACGTTTTATTAGTGATATACTTATGGTAAATCAACCTAAAAATTATAGTTTAAAAATTTCAAATGTTGGCAATATTCCTTTAAATATTATTAATTATACTTTTACTCCAGCGCTTACGGGCTTTTCAGTAGATTTACAACCTCAATTATCCCAGGTTATTGATTCAAACCAATCCATTACGTTCAATTTGCAGATCATTGCAAATCAGATTAGTGCATACAAAGGTTCATTATGTTTTGAAGCAACAGGGTTATGCCCAACAAGTATTTGTATCCCAATTGATTTAACAAGTCTTGCTCGTTCGATAACTGTTGAGAATGCAATTAATTTTCCATCGATTTATTGTAGTGGGGAACTATACGACACGCTATGGATTAGAAATTATGGAATTGCACCTGATACCGTTACACAAATTTCAATTTCAGGGGATGCTTCCTTTAATATTTTTCAATCTCCAAAATTGCCTGCAATAATTGATGGAAAAGATTCTGTTGGTGTTATTATCCATTTTCTACCCACAATTGAAGGCAATTTCTCTGCAATATTGCATATTGAAACAATTCAGCCTCTTGGTCAAACATTTGATATCCCAATTAATGGCAGCTTTTATCGAACAATTATTAGCTCCAACACAACAAAGTTAGATTTTGGAATAAAAGAAAAATGCGACGACCCAATTACAAAGCAATTTACAGTTTATAATATAGGGATGGCAGAGGAAACACTTTATGCAATTGATAAACAATTTGCTGATTATTTTTCAATTGATAAATTCGACAATTTAGTAATAAAAGGAAAGGATAGTTTGACAATAAACATTACTTTCTATCCTGAAATTGCTGAAAAAGCAGGAGCATATTCAGGCGAAATAATTTGGGCAACCACGCTTTGCCCTGATACATTAAAGCTTGAATTTGCAGCTCAAATTATTGAACCGCATTTATCTTATTCAAAATTTGATATTGATTATCTTAATGTGTGGAAAGATGATATTAAATATGATACAATAATTGTAACAAATAATTCAACAGTAGCAAGAAATATACAAATTATAAAAGACCCTGATAATTCAGATTTCCAAATTTTTGCGTTTTCAAATAATTCTGTTATTGATTTTCCTATATTAATTCAACCTCAATCAAGTATTGAACTGATTGTTTCTTTTAATGCAAATGCTATTGGAGAATTTAATGATTATTTTATTATTGAAGAAAGTTCAGTTTGTGAGGATACAATTACTTTTCATTTACAAGCTAATGTTCCATTAGAGCAATATTATTCTAATGTATTTATTGAAAAATATCAAGCTCATTGGGGCGATACATTAACGTTCTATATTGAGCTGAGTGATGATTTGCCTCGTGTAACAGCGCAGAACATCTCTACCACCGTTGAATTTGATACTTATTTGTTTTATCCTATTGAAGTTTCAGTTAGGGGAGAGAATTTAATTTCATATTATCCAATAAATTATGAATATAGCTATGGAAAATTAGATGCTTTCATAGATTCTTCAAAAGCATTTTCATTATTAAATAATAAAGGAAAATTGATTGCTATTAAAGGTATTGCACTGTATTCGAGTCCAAGCATTACACCACTTAAAATTTCTGATTTTCAAGTTACTACTTCTAAAGAATTGTATTTAACGAAAGAGGATGGTAATCTTCTTGTCTTAGATGTATGCATTCCAATTGGGAGGCAAAGGATAATTATCAACAATACAATACCTTATATTGAATTAGTTAGTCAAGTTGTAGATGCGGGAGTCCTTGAGTTGAAATGCTTTAATTTGCCCGATGGCATTCAAATGTATATTTATAATACTTATGGAGAAAAAGTGAAAAATGAGACGCTTCCAAAAGGGACAAATTTAGTTTCTATTGATGTAGGGGATTTAGTATCAGGTGTCTATTTTATTTCATTTAACAATACTGAGCTTGGCAATTTTAAATTTATAGTAATAAAATAACTATTTTGAAAATCGTCAAATCAATTTAAAAAGAGGAAAAATTCACTACTTTTAATATTTGTACTGTAAATGATTGTACCAACTTACTAGTGGGGGTACTTATAAATGAATAAAACTCAGGAATTCGTTGAAAAAGTTGGCAATCAAATTTTGCTGTTCGATGGGGGAATGGGCACTGAGCTTTACAAACGTGGTGTGTTTATAAATCAATCATTTGAAGAATTAAATTTAAAAAATCCCAATCTTGTTAAAGCAGTACATTCTGAATATAAAAAAGCAGGTGCTGACGTTATCGAGACAAATTCATTCGGTGCAAATCAATTTAAATTAAGCAAATTTCACCTTGATGATAAAGTCTATGATATAAATCTTGAAGCAGCAAAGCTTGCCCGTGATGTTGCACGTGATGATTTGTATGTTGCAGGGTCGATTGGACCACTTGGAGTCCAAATTGAACCATTAGGACCAATTTCAAATGACGAAACACGCAATTTCTTTAAAAATCAAATCAAAGGTTTAGTGGATGGTGGAGTGGATCTGCTAATTTTTGAAACGTTTATCTACCCAAATGAACTTGAGCAAGCAGTTCTTGCTGCTAGAGAGATTTGTGATTTGCCAATTATAGCGCAGATGACAATTGATGAGGATGCATCATCGCTAACTGGCACACGACCCGTGGTTATGATTGATGAATTGAATAAAATCGGTGCTGATATTATTGGAGTGAATTGCACAGTTGGTCCACAGGTAATGCTGAATTGGTTGGAGCAAGTCAGGAAATTTACAAATTTGCCAATTTCGATTATGCCAAATGCAGGGAAACCCCGTAATATAGATGGTCGCAATATTTATTTATCTACACCCGAATATTTTGCAGAATATACAAAGCATTTTATACAAAGTGGTGTAAATATTATTGGTGGGTGCTGTGGAACAGGTCCTGAACATATCCAAAAAATGAGAACTACAATTGATGCACAAAGTCCGCATTATTCCACAAAAAAATATCAAATAAAAAATATAAAAAGTTCTGACTCTAAGGAACAAATTCAAACAATTCCCAAATCTAAAAAATCACGTCTTGCAAAGCGATTATTGGATGGGCATTTTGTTAAAATTATAGAATTACTTGCCCCAAAAGGAGCATCAGCGGATAATGAAATTGCAAAAGCCCGTGAATTATTCTATGGAGGGATTGATGCAATAAATATACCCGATGGACCACGTGCGAGCTCCCGTATGTCATCGATGGCTCTTGCTACAATGATACAAAATCAAGTCGGAATTGAGACTGTCCTGCATTTTGTTTGTCGTGATTTGAATGTCATTGCAATTCAATCTAATTTGCTTGGTGCATATTCTTTAGGTATAAAAAATGTGCTTGCTCTTACAGGTGATCCTCCAAAAGTTGGCAATTATCCTGATGCAACAGGTGTTTTCGATGTAGATTCAATTGGATTGATAAATATTATAAATCGATTAAATAATGGATTAGATATTTCCGGAGCACCAATTGGAACTCCAACAGGATTCCATATAGGTTGTGGGGCAAACCCTGGTGCATTGAATTTAGATAATGAATTGAAGCGGTTGGATTGGAAAATTGAAGCTGGCGCTGAGTATATTATCACTCAACCTGTATTTGATTTAAATATTTTTGAGAAATTTTATCAAAAAATAGAACATTATAAAATTCCCATTATCGCAGGAATCTGGCCACTTACATCTTTAAGAAATGCTGAGTTTATGAATAATGAAGTTCCTGGATGCACTGTTCCTAATGATGTCCTCGAACAATTTAGAAAAGTAGAATCATCGAAAGATAAAAGCAGGGCGCTTGGAATTGAAATTGCTAATCAAACATTGAAATCAATTCAAAGCATAATCCAGGGAGTGCAAATATCTGCTCCTTTTGGAAATATACAAAGCGTTTTTCAAGTTTTAGATGGTATAAATGATAAATAATTTAATGGAGAAAAATATATTCAACATCATACAAAATATATTGAAAAATCGAATACTTGTTCTCGACGGCGCAATGGGAACAATGATTCAAAAATATAAATTAACAGAATCGGATTTTCGTGGCGATAGATTTAAGGATTTTCAGCAAGATTTGAAAGGAAATAATGATATTCTAAGCTTAACTCAACCTCAAATTATTGAAGAAATTCATACTCAATATCTCCAGGCAGGTGCTGATATAATCGAGACAAATACATTCAATTCAAATCCTATTTCGCAATCCGATTATAATTTGCAGAATTTAACCTATGAGCTAAATTTCACCGCTGCACAAATTGCAAAAAATGCAATCACAAAATTTTTAATAAATAATCCCGATAAACCGCGATTTGTAGCTGGATCCATTGGTCCCACAAATAAGACTGCTTCAATGAGTCCTGATGTTAATAATCCTACTTATAGATCTGTGACTTTTGATGATCTTATAAAAGCTTATTCAGAGCAAATTCGTGGATTAATTGATGGGGGAGTAGATTTATTGCTTATTGAAACAGTATTTGATACATTAAACTGCAAAGCAGCAATTTATGCTGCAAATGATTTGATGGAATCAAGAAATTTGCAGATTCCTATTATGATTTCGGGAACTATTGTTGATATGAGTGGCAGAACATTGTCAGGACAAACTCTTGAGGCGTTTTATTATTCAATTGCTCATTGTAAGAATTTACTTAGTGTAGGACTGAATTGCTCGCTCGGTGCAAAACAAATGCGTCCATTTATTTCGGAATTATCTCGTATTGCAGAATGCTATATAAGCTTATATCCAAATGCAGGATTGCCAAATGCATTTGGTGAATATGACGAGACTCCAGAACAAATGACTCCTATTTTAAAAGAATATGCCGAAGAGGGATTGTTAAATATTGTAGGTGGTTGTTGCGGAACAGGTCCTGAGCATATTAAAATGATTTCTGAATTTGTCAGCACATATAAACCACGAGACATACCTGAACATAGTAACTATTTAAGATTGAGTGGATTGGAACCGCTTATTATTACTCCCGAAACAAATTTTGTTAATATTGGTGAACGAACAAATGTTGCAGGTTCTCGGAAATTTGCAAAACTAATTCGTGAAGGGAATTATGAATCTGCAATTGAAATCGCACGTGAGCAAGTCGAAAATGGTGCCCAAATTATTGATATAAATATGGATGAAGGATTGCTCGAGTCTGAGCAAGCAATGACAAAATTTCTAAATCTGATTTCTGCTGAACCCGACATTGCAAAAGTTCCAATAATGATTGATTCATCAAAGTGGACAGTTCTTGAAGCGGGATTGAAATGCTTGCAAGGTAAGGGTATTGTTAATTCAATATCTTTGAAAGAAGGTGAAGAAGTTTTCAAATCACACGCAAAAGAGATACTTAAATACGGTGCTGCTGTTATTGTTATGGCTTTTGATGAGGAAGGGCAGGCAACATCGGTTGAACGTAGGATTCAAATTGCGCAACGTGCATATCGAATTTTAACGCAAGATGTAGGATTTAAACCTCAGGATATAATTTTTGACCCCAATATTTTAACAATTGCTACGGGAATTGAAGAACACAATGATTATGCAATTAATTTTATTGAATCAGTAAGATGGATAAAGCAGAATTTACCAGGATCTTACACAAGTGGTGGGATTAGCAATTTGTCTTTTTCATTTCGCGGAAATGAACCAATTCGCCAAGCATTGCATTCTGTATTTTTATATCATTCGATAAAAGCAGGATTGGATATGGGAATTGTTAATCCTGCCCAGCTTACGCACTATGAAAATATTCCATCGGATTTGATAGAGTTAATCGAAGATGTGATTTTTAATAGAAGGCAAGATGCTACTGAAAGACTGCTAAACTATGCTGAAAAATATAATGATAAAACTTCCGAAATTGAGAAAACTGAAAACAAATGGAGGAAATTGCCTGTGACTGAGCGATTGCGTTATTCTATTATAAAAGGGATTTCAGAATATATTGAACAAGATTGTCGTGAGGCCCTACAAGTATTCAATATACCATTGGAAATAATCGAAGGACCTTTGATGGATGGGATGAACGAAGTAGGGGATTTGTTTGGCGCAGGCAAAATGTTTTTACCGCAAGTTGTGAAAAGTGCCCGTGTTATGAAAAAAGCAGTTGCATATCTACAACCCTATATAGAGAAATCACTTAGCAAAGATGGAGAAAGAAAATCCCAGGGTAAAGTGCTTTTAGCAACAGTAAAAGGCGATGTTCACGATATTGGTAAAAATATTGTTGGAGTGGTGCTTGGATGCAATAATTATGATGTAATCGATCTTGGTGTTATGACACCATCAACAAAAATTATTGAGGAAGCTCTCAAGCAAAAACCTGACATTATTGGATTAAGCGGACTCATTACACCCTCACTTGACGAAATGATTTATACTGCGGAAGAAATGGAAAAAGCACATCTCGATATTCCCCTGCTCATAGGTGGTGCAACAACTTCGCGTGTTCATACCGCTGTGAAAATTGCACCCGTTTATCATAATCCTGTGGTTCATGTTATTGATGCTTCGAAAAGCGTAAAAGTTGTGAATTCTCTTATGAAAAAAGATCCTAAATTTATAAATGAAACAAAGCAATTATATAATGAAATTTATCAGAATCATTTTAATAAGCAGAAAGAAACTAATTATTTGACAATAGAAGAAGCGAGGGCAAATCGATATATTTTTAATCCTGAAACAGCTCAAATTGTAAAACCAAAAATAATTGGTAGGCAAATACTCAATAACTATCCCATTGCAGAATTACGAAAATATATAAATTGGTCTGAATTCTTTCTTACTTGGGAATTAAAAGGTAAATATCCCAAAATTTTCGAGCATCCCGAGATTGGCGATGTTGCACGCAAGTTGTATAATGATTCTAATGCACTTCTCGATAAAATAGAATCAGAAAAACTTTTGCAAGCTAATGCTGTATTTGGAATATACCCCGCAAATTCGGTAGGCGATGATATAGAAATTTACACTGATGATTCACGCAGAGGTATTACAGCAATTTTCCATACTTTAAGGCAGCAAAATAAGAAGGAATCACAAACTCCAAATTATGCCCTTGCAGATTTTATCGCGCCGAAAGATAGTAACATTGCTGATTATATTGGTTTTTTTGCACTTACAACAGGTATTGGTGCAGACGATTTAGCAGAATATTATAAATCAATGAATGATGATTATAGTTCAATACTTGTTAAAACAATTGCAGATAGATTAGCAGAAGCATTTGCGGAACATCTTCACGAATTAGTGCGTGCAAAATACTGGGGATATGAAAATAACAATAATGCAGATATTGATGATTTAATAGCAACTAAATATCGTGGAATAAGACCAGCACCAGGTTATCCTGCAATGCCTGATCATACGGAGAAATCTGTGATTTTCAAATTACTTTCCCCTGAAAATGGAGGTATGAGTTTAACCGAATCATTTATGATGACGCCAGCCGCATCTATATGTGGATTATATTTTGCACATCCCGAAGCTAAGTATTTCCCATTAGGAAAAATTGAAAAAGATCAAGTGCTGGATTATCGCAAACGAAAAGGTGTAAATTTAGAATATATTGAAAAATGGCTAAGTCCTAATTTGGCTTATGATTAAAGAAATATATTCTATTCTTCTCTTTTAATTGGAAATGAAAATGCAAATGTTGAGCCTTTTCCTAAGGCACTTTTAATCCATACGCGTCCATTGTGCGAATCAATAATTTTTTTGACAATCCAAAGCCCAAGTCCGCTGGAAGGTTCGCCACCGGTGGGTTGAGAGCTTAATTTTTGTCCCCATCGAAAGGCTTTTTCAACATCTTCTTCGGAGAGACCAAGGCCATTATCACTAACTTCGACAGTTATATTATTACCTTCCTTAAAAGCTCGAACCCTGACTGCGCCATTTTCTTCTGTAAATTTAATAGCATTTGATATTAAATTTTCTAATGCTTCACTTATTCTTCGATAATCCATCTCGACCTCAGGAAGATTTGTAGGCAATTCCGTAAATAATTTAATATTCTTTTTCCTTGCCATTACTTGATTTTTAGAAACTACATCTTCAATTAAATCCTTAATTGGATTTGTTTCAAAATTCAATGCCATTTTACCTGATTCAATTGATAAAACAAGTGTCACTTCCATTGATAAATCGAGTATTTTCTGACTTGTTTCAGCAATATCCTGTATAATTTCCATTTGTTCATTTGCTGTCAAATCATACGAACGAAGTAAATCGACAAGATTTTTTATAATGGCGGCAGGATTTTTAATGTCGTGTATAATTAATGCAAAAAGCTCATCTTTTTGTTGATTTAATTCTTCTAGGCTATCCTTTGTTTTTAATAGCGCATCAATTTTGCTTTCCAATTCTTTGTTTTGAGCTGATAATTGTGTTGCCCGGATATTTGCAGTTTCTATTTGCCCACGTAATTCATCAATTTCTGCTTTTAATTTCTGGTTCTCTTCTAATACTTTAGTGTTGCTTTTATCAACCTTAGCAGTTTCTTCTTGCCCCATCAGAAATCCCTCCTTATTATTCTCTTTATGTGATTTAGATTTATTTTTTAAAATAAATGCAAAAATTATACCTAAAAATATTACTATTACCAAAATGCCAATGTAGATTAAGTATTTTGGAATTGCAATTGTTCTTTTATTTTCCTGATAAGTTATTTGGGTATTTATATTTTTATTTTTTAATAAATTTTGTTCTGCTATTTTTGCTTGCTGAGCAAGTTTTGCAAGTGAATCATCTGCAACAATTTTTAAAGTTAATGGTTGGGTTCTCCAATTCCCTTTTAAAGCAAATGCAGAAATATCAAGAATATATTTTCCCCTTTGTAATGCTTTATAATTCAATGAATTAAACCCTGTAGTATGGATTGCTGAATCAAATCCATTCGTTAGCACTATCTTATAATAAAAATCCTCTTTTGGACTATTTTGTGGGGATACTAAACTATAATGAATTGATAATGAATCTTTTGTCGAAATCAATATTAAATATTCATTATCATTTAGCCGTGTATTATTTAAATTTATACTGTCAATCTTAATAAAATACTTGTTTGAATCAATTTGTGAAAATGATTTAGAGTATATTAGAAAAATAATGATTATAAAATATTTGAACTTATGCATTTTTCAAGGATAATAAGTGATTTAGTTCTTTTTATCTTCTTGATTTGGTTCTGCTACAAGCTCTTTTATTTTATTATACAGTTCCTCCTCGTTGCCTTCTGCATAGCCTGAATGTTGCCAAACTAATTTTCCATTTCCATCGAATAAAAATGTTTGTGGTGGGTATCCTGCATTCATTGCCCTTTTGAGATCACTATTTTCATCAAGTAATACCTCAAATTTCCAATCCCGACCTTTGACAAATTGCGGGACTTTTTTAGAAGTCCGTGAATCATCAATTGAAATTGCGAAAATTTTTACACCCGTTTCCATTTGCCATTTCTCATAAACTTTATTAATATTAGTTAACTCGCGGATACAAGGATTGCACCACGTTGCCCAAAAATTAATCACAAACGGCTTTCCATCATTCGATAATGTACTTGCATCAATACTTTTACCGTAAATATCCTTTATTTGCACCTTCGGAAGTGTGGTTTCTTGTGCATAAAGAGAAATGGAAAATAAAATTCCAAAAAAAATGCTTATCTTAATAATTTTATTCATAATTTCGTTATTTAAAAAATGTAAAATTACCAAAAAGTGATTAATTATGAAAAGAAATATTAATAAATTAGCTTTTATACTGCTAATATGCTCTTTCTTTTTTCAAAATGCTTATTCCCAGAGCCTGGAATTTGTGGAACAACCTCAATCATTTTATTCAGCAAAACTTGATAGCTCATGGGATATTTACTTTACTGCTCAAGTTAAAAATATATCCCAAAACAGCATAAATTTAAAACTTAGAACAGAAGTAGTCTCTTTACCTTCAGGGCATTCTTATGATGTTTGTTGGAATGGTTTATGCTCACCATCGACGACAACCAATTGGAACAATTCTTCTCCCTATACTCTTGAGGCAGAAGCTATAACTCCTGTTTCTCTTTTCTTTTCACATTACTATTCTTACTATCAAAGTGGAACTCCAACCGAAGGTACAGGCACAATTCGATATATTTTTTACAATGCAGATAATCCTGATGATAATTTGTCTTTTGATGCAACGTTTAGATTTACAACATCATCGGTATTTGAATCTATTTCTAATTCAAATTTGAAAGTTAATTTTCTTGATAATAACGTTCTGAGAATAGTTGTTAATAATCCATCTTCAATGGATTATAGAATTACAATTTATTCATTACTAGGTGCAAAAATTGAGGAAACACAATTCAACAATTATTTTGAAAAAGATTTTTCTAATTATAGCTCACAAGTGTTTCTATATCAAATTTTGCAAGATGGCAAAATCGTTGGTTTTGGCAAAATTAAATAAAAATTTATTTGTACAATAATTAATTTATAAATACTTGAGTAAAGAAAAAACTGATTATTTTGTATTAGCAGAAGCAACAGCACTCCAAAAGGTGATATTTGTTGTATTTATTATTGCAGGTATAGTTTTATTTTATGCTATTATGATTCCTTTAATAAAGTACTTTGTAACTACTACATTAAATGGTGTTGTACATTGCAAAAGTAATGAACTAATAACCTATACATTAGAAAAAACAAAAATTCAACGCCGAACTG
>DAOTPH010000025.1:0-14194 GCA_035451765.1 Bacteroidota bacterium
TTTTGTCTCATTTGTATGCACTTGAGCTTGGTGAGCGTTTTCAGCATTTACCCGTGTTTGTGATGCTACTTGCGTTGTAGAGCTTGTAATTTCTTCCAGTGATGCAGCTTGCTCCGTTGCTCCTTGAGATAATGCTTGGCTAGCTGCTGAAACTTGCATTGCTCCTTGCGATACTTCTTCAGCGCTAATTTGCACTTGATATATTAGCTCGTTTAAAGAATTGATTGTTGCATTTGTTGTATCTTTCAGTCTTGCAAAATCTCCTCGATAATCTCCATTCATCATTTGTGTTAAGTTTCCATCTGCTAGATTCTGCAAAATATTAAGCATTTCTTTTATTGGGGATTTAAATGATTCAATAGTATTCAAAAATGATACAATTATATCTTTAAACTCACCTTCATATTTACTTGAATCAACTTCAAAATCGAGCTTTCCGTTTGCAGCATTCTGCGCGATCTCATTGATATCCTGCATCAAATATTTAAGCGTTTGTACCATATTTTCAAGAGCTTCTACTAATTTATCATCTGCGGATCGTTTTGCAAGTTGAACATTTATATCACCCTTGCTTATTTTTGTGGCAAGCCCAATAATTTCTTTGTTAGTATTGATTAAATTATTAATAGCATCCTTAGAAATTTTATATTCCCCTTTTTCATCACTGGTTATAAGATCCGGAATTTCTCCTTTTGCTAATTGATCCACAAAATTTGTAATTACTCGCAAAGGCCTTGCCATTTCTTCAACTGCCGCATTGAATTCTTTAATCAATAATTGGTAATCGCCCTTAAAAATTGATTGATCAACACGATATGACAAGACACCGTCTGTTAATTGTTTTGTTGCTTTTCGAATTTCGTCAATAACTGTAGAAATTGTTGTAATCATAACATTGAGCGATTCAAACAAAGGCAAAAATTCATCTTTATTAATTGTCTTCATATCAATTGCATCCATTGAGCCATCTGCAATTTTTTGAGATATATTAGATGCATTCTTTATTGGCTTCCTAATTGTGCTACTAAGATATATCGACATAATAATACATACTACAACTGAAATAATACCTAATGTAATTAAAGTTGTTAATGATGAAGAAAATTTCTTTTGAGAATCACTTTGTACTTTTTCAATTTCTTTTTTCTCATACTGTGAATATTGTGTAAGAAGGGTTCTATAGTCATTTTGAAGAGGTATTAAAGATTTATTATATGTTTGATGGGCACTCGTTAAATCACCTTCCTTTATCAGATTAAGGTATTGCTGGCGAGAATCAAGAAAATTCGACCGCGTAGTTTTCAAAGGAGTAATAATTTTTAACTCAGCATCACTCGAGATATTTTTTGTCAAATAATCCATTAATTCATTTGCTTCTGAAGAAATATTTTTCATCTCATTTTCAATCTCAGAAATTGTTATTTTATCTTGAGTTATACTTAATTCGCGAAGTAATCTCATATGATCTTGGAAAAGTTCCATATAACGACTACTTATAAGAATCTTTTGGACATAATTTTTATTAATATCTTCAACTTGCTTATTTAGAGAAGATATACTGAAAACAGCAAATATTGCAGCGCATAAGGGAAAGAGGACAATTATAATATTCGACAATACAATTTTTGTTGAAATTTTCATTTTATATTCTATTTTTTATAATTTTTACAAATTTAAATAAAAAATAGAAAATAAATATTAAATGTAAAGTATATATTTACAAATAAGAATAAATAGTCTTATTTTTGAACTATCTAAAATATCCAACTCCAAATGGATTTGTTATTGTGGCTCCTATAATTGCATCATAACCTCCAAGATCCATACTTCTATAATATAAAAATCCTATATAGGAATGATTTGAATACACATTATTACCTTCATATTTATCAAAAGAAATATTCTCGAATTGCTGTGTATCAGGGTTATATGTGCCTGTTCCATATAAATAATTATGTCTCGCACGTCGTATCCATTGCTTCAATCGATAAGTTCGTGTTTCTCGGTCATAATACATTTGCCAATTTTTATCGGGTGTCCAATTATTAAATGAACCTGAGATAAATACATCCTCATCGCTTATTATACCTTGTGGATCTAATACAAATTCCATATAAACATATTCATCTTTCGATTCAGAAATATAACGAGTTATCATCGCTCCATCGTCATCCACATCCCAATAGTTTCCATTGCGTATTAAGTCAGAAAATGGCAATTGAACAAGATATGAACCTGATGGAAATTCTGCAAGATTCGACATATCCATTACTCGATATACATTCTCAGCGGGAATATTAAAAATAGAAAATCTCTTTTCAACATTTGAAAAACCCGATACCATTATAGGAAAGCTATATTTATATAAAGGGTTTGTATATCTTCCCGAATAAGATTCACTTATAATATAAGGCTCACTCCATCTAAAATTTCGATAAATAACAAAATTTTTTAATTGAGAATTTAATATTTTTGATGGGGCTGTAATGCTTGTTTCTATATTATATGCTGAATTGATAACGTTAAATTGTGGGCTATACATACTCGAAACAAATTCCATTTGTACGGGAACAATAGGTTCGACAACAAAGAATTTTGCTTCTGCAATCAATTTCTCAGGTGAATAATAATCATATAATTTTACTTTCCAATTACCTGAATATCGGAATTGTAAAACAGAATTTGGGAACTTCAGTGTCCCTCGATGTGAATAATATGAATGACTAGTTGGTGCGCTTTCCCAGAAAAAATCGCTTGTTCTCATCATTGCTTGATTATTAATAAAGTTATTAGCATCTTCTTGCCAGTTTATATCACAATGTGTAAAAGTGGCAAAAAGGGTAGGTGGAATATCTGCGTAAATATCAATTTCAAGAGTAAGCTGGCGAGCACCCACATTAATATTTGCAGTTGCATCAGATGATTTCATTAATAGAATAGGAGGGGATGATTCGTTATCATCTCCATATAATCTAACGAAACGCACTTCAATTGGTGGTTGCGGTTTTTCTGCTGCATTGAGAAAAAAAATATTGAGAGAATTTAAAAATAAAATAATTATGGTATAATATATCTTGTAAATAAATTTCATTGCAAAAAATCTTTTATTTTATAACGTATTTAAACCTTAAAAAATTTGATTTTTAGAATTGATATTGATTTTTTAATTAATTTTGCTTTTTTTGAGAAATCATGGAATTCAATTCTACTAGTGAATTAGATACATATAACATAGGAAAAAAATTAGCATCGTTTATTGCACCAGGTGATATTGTTGCTTTTTATGGTGATTTAGGTTCAGGAAAAACTGCAATGATCAAGGGAATTTGTGATTATTTTGATGTGGATGAAATTGTGGTAAGCCCAACTTTTACTATCATTAATAAATATGAAGGAAAAGAAAAGAATATACCAATTACAATTTATCATATTGATTTGTATAGAATAGAAAGTGATAAGGAGTTGGAGGAAATAGGCTTTTCTGAATATTTAGAGGATCCAACAGCAATAAAACTAATTGAGTGGGCTGATAGAACAAAATTAATTGGTGATTCAGCGATTAAGGTGACTATCAAAACAAACAGAACAAATGATAATTATCGTAAAATTTTGGTAGATAATCTGGATGAAATTCTAAATGAAGCATAAAATCAGATATTATTAATATCTAATAATTCGGAGTGTAGCTCAGCCCGGTAGAGCACTACGTTCGGGACGTAGGGGCCGCTGGTTCAAATCCAGTCACTCCGACATTGTGGGGGAGAATTTATGAAAGTAGCAATTGTTGGCGCAACCGGCCTTGTTGGAAGAACTATACAACAGATTCTTCAGGAACGCAATTTCCCAGTAGATGAATTAACACTTTATGCTTCTGCGCGTTCTGTAGGTAAATCATTTGAATACAAATCTAAGACAATAAATGTTATAGAACTCAAAGATAATAATATTGATAAATTTGATTTTGTATTTTTTTCCGCTGGTGCAAAAGTAAGCCGAGAATATGCACCAAAATTTGCCCAAAAAGGTGCAATTGTAATTGATAATTCATCAGCATGGCGAATGGACGATAATATACCACTGGTTGTACCTGAAGTAAATCAAAACGATGCAAAGAATAATAATATTATTGCTAATCCAAATTGCTCGACAATACAGCTCGTTGTAGCTCTCAAACCACTCGAAGATGCATTTGGACTTAAAAAAGTTATCGTTTCAACATATCAATCTATATCAGGGGCAGGACAAAAAGGATTAAATCAATTGCATAATGAGCAAAATGGTATTTATGATCCAAATATTAAGCATCCAATTTTTTCAAATGCTATATTCCATCCTGTTTCTACTGAGGATCCAAATTGGACAATTGAAGAAATAAAGATGATTAATGAATCACGTAAAATACTCCATTTACCAAATCTTGCAATTACTGTCACCTGTGTTAGATTGCCTATAGAAGTAGGCCATAGCGAAGCAGTATATTTAGAGACGAAACGAAATACTGATGCAAATGAAATTAAAGAAATTTTAACAAAAGCAAATGGGGTTATTGTCTTAGATAATTTAGAGAATGAAGATTATCCTACTCCACTAATGACTAAGGATCGTGATGAAGTTTTTGTGGGAAGAATACGAAAAGATTTATCTTCAACTGATGGCTTTTGGTTCTGGGTTGTAGCAAATAATGTTCGCAAAGGTGCAGCAAGCAATGCAATACAGATAGCAGAAGGGCTCTTGAAATAAAAAATTATTCCCACTCTATTGTCCCTGGTGGCTTGCTAGTTATATCATATACAACGCGATTTATACCTTTTACCTCATTTATTATTCTATTTGAAATTGTAGCTAATAATTCCTGTTCAAATGGATACCAATCAGCTGTCATCCCATCTACACTGCGGACTGCTCGAAGTGCAATTGTATTTTCATAAGTGCGCTCGTCGCCCATCACTCCTACACTTTGGGTTGGTAAAAGCACAGCAAATGCTTGCCATATCACATCATATAAATCGTTTTTCTTTATCTCCTCAATAAAAATATCGTCTGCTTTCCGCAATATTGCTAATTTCTCTTGAGTGACATTACCTAAAATTCTGATTGCTAATCCAGGACCTGGAAATGGATGCCTTCCTAAAAATGTAGTAGGTATTTGCAATTCTGCACCAATTGCTCGAACCTCATCTTTGAACAAATTGCGAAATGGTTCAATTATTTTTAAATTCATTTTCTCGGGCAAGCCGCCAACATTGTGGTGTGATTTAATTGTAACAGAGGGACCTGATACTGAACCAGATTCAATAACATCAGGATAAAGTGTGCCTTGTGCAAGCCATTTTACATTTGGAAACTGTCGAGCATATTTCTCAAATACTTCAATAAATTTATTCCCAATTATTTTTCTTTTCTTTTCGGGATCAATAATCCCCGCCAATTCTCTTAAAAATTCTTCACTAGCATCAATGACATCTAATGGAATTGCAAAATTTTCTCTAAAAAGTTTTGCAAGATCTTGGCTTTCGTTTGTTCGCATCAATCCTGTATCAATATGAACACAATGTAATTGATCACCAATTGCTTTATGCATCAATATAGCAAGAACCGTTGAATCTACTCCCCCACTCAAAGCGCAGAGGACTTCATCGGTTCCAATTTTTTCTCGAATATCATTTATTTCGCTTTCTATAAATGATCCTGCATCCCAAATTTCGTTTATATTGCAAATTTTGCGAACAAAATTTTCTAAAATTTTTTTGCCATCAAGGGTATGATGAACTTCGGGATGAAATTGAACGCCATAGATTTTGCCATTCTCTGATTCAATAACCGCATAAGGTGAATTATCAGTATGTGCAATTATACTAAATCCCTTGGGAATTTTCTTTAAACTATCGCCGTGGCTCATCCAAACCTGCATTGAAGATAATCCCTCAAGCAATGGGTTTTGCTTATCAATAATAAGAGAAGCGCGGCCATATTCACGCCGAGCTGAACTATCGACTTCCCCACCAAGATGATACGCAATCAATTGCAAACCATAGCAAATACCAAGAATTGGAATGCCAAGATTGAAAATTTTTGGATCCAAATGAGGCGAATCTTGAGCATAAACACTCGCAGGACCACCTGATAGAATAATACCTTTGGGATTAATGGATTGAATTTCATCAATTGAAATATCATAGCGTTTTATTTCAGCATAGACACCAATTTCACGAATTTTCCGAGCAATAAGCTGAGTATATTGCGACCCAAAATCGAGAATAATAATTTTTTCATTCATCATAGTTTGCAAAAATAAGAGAAATTCAGAGAATTTGTCATTAGTGTGCCAAAAGCATCTTTGCTTTTGTAAAAGGGGCGCATGCAATACGCCCCTACTTTATTTCATTATCACCATATTTCTTGTTGTCGTATACTCCCCTGCTTGCAATGTATAATAATACATTCCACTTCGACAGCTGCTTGCATCCCAACTTTTGTGGTATTCGCCTGCAGGTAAAATATCGCTTACAATTGTCTCTATTTCCTGTCCTAATTCATTGTAAATTTTGAGGGTTACATAGCTTAAATGTGGAATTGAGAATTTTATTTCGGTTGTTGTATTCGCGGGATTTGGATAATTTTGGAATAAAGTGAAATTTGTTGATAATTCATTTGATGATTGCTCAACTGAAGTTATTTCGGATAATGGTCGGCGCCAAACGCTTTTATCTTCTATTCCAATAAATAGATATGAATCTGAAATTGCAACACAATTAACAAATGCATCAACCATTAAGCCAGTACTTACATCTACCCAATTATTACCATTATTTGAAGTTATAAAAACACCACCCGAAACACCGGCAAATAAATAATTATCCGAAACAACAAGGGATAAAACAAAGTCGTAAGGTAAATCATTTTGAACGGATTCCCAACTACTACCATTATCACTTGAAAGAAATACGCCTTGAATTGTCCCCACAAAAATATTATTCGATGATATAGCAATTGTGCGAATACGTAGTATTGTCAGTCCATTTGTTGAAGCTCTCCAAGTTCCACCACCATCATTAGATATATAAACACCATTATCATATGTTCCCGCATATAAATTAGAACCTGAAACAGCAAGGCACTGAACAGTTATATTTGCTAAGTTATTATTGAGAGCTGTCCAAGTTGCACCACTATTGGTTGAAAGAAATATTCCACCATCTGTTCCTGCATATAATTTAGAACCTGAAACAACAAGCGTATTTATATATAAATTTGTTAAACCATCATTTGAAGCCTCCCAGGTTGATCCATTATCTGTAGAACGAAAAACTCCATCTCCATCAGTAGCAACATAAAAGTTCGCACCTAATATTGCAACAGAATTAATATAAAGATTCGTCAAACCCGTATTAATTGGCATCCAATTTGCCCCATTATTTTTCGATAAAAATACACCGTCACCGCTTGTACCCGCCAATAAATTTTCTCCTAATGAAATAATAGAAATAACATCTGCAATTGGCAACCCAACCTGCAACCAACTCTCTCCGTTATCTGCCGAACGATAGATGCCGTTGCTTAGGTTTCCAGCAAAAAAATATGAATCCAAATAAATCAGTGATGATATATCATTGATTGGAATCCCGTTGGTTAATATTTTCCAATTAACACCATTATCAGTAGTTTTATAAACTCCATCAGGAGTTCCTACAATTAAATTATTGCCTGATACAGCAATTGAATTACTCGTTGGATTAGAAAGGCCACTACTAATATTTTTCCAGTGTGAACCATTGTCAGTAGATTGAAAGACACCACCATTAGAAGCCACATAAATAGTAGAACCTGATACAGCAAATGATATAGCCATTAAATGCTGTAAACTTGTGTGTGACCAACTTGCACCATCATCTGTTGAAATGAAAACTCCATCAATAGTTGCTGCATAAAGATTTGACCCTGAAATTGCAAATGAGTAAATATCTGTAGTTGTCATACCTGTGTTTGATTCTATCCAGGTTGTGCCGTTATCTGTAGATCGAAATATTCCACTTCCATATATACCTGCCACCAAAGTGGAGCCTGAGAAAATAAGTGATTGAATGCTTTTGTCTTCAAAACCTGCAGATGACCAATTCAAACCATTATCAGTAGTAAGAAAGATACCATATCCATTAGAGCCCGCAAATATATTATTACCATTAACAGCAATTGATAAAATGTCACGATTGTTCAAACCAATTTGTTCCCATTTATTACCGTTATCAGTTGAGAGATATACACCACCCCATTTAACTGCAGCAAATAAATGTGTTCCAGATGCGAAAAGAATGTTGATGTTTCCAGAATTTGGTCCTTGTGTTTGCACCCACTGAGCATGGGAAGTTGAGCTTACTACTTTTAGAAATATAATTACTAAGAAAATAAATAGAATACACTTTTTCATAATTATGCCCTTTATTTTTTTAAAAAAGCAAATTTACAAGAAATATATTAAATAAAATTATTATTTTTATCAAAATCTATCTATAATATTTATATAATCAATCCTATGGAAAATAGAATTCCAAATATTGCAGCAAATTGAGATGTTTTTGCAAGTACTTTATTTAATTCCTTACCATCTAATTTATATAACAATTTTGTAATTTGATAAGCAAGGGGAATCGATATAAAAGGTAATAATATCCAAAGAGAGTAATTATATTGAAAATACATAATTATGGGTACTGTATATGAAATAAGTAAAAGGAAAATAAATTCATATTGAGAAAATGTTTTACCAAGTTTAACTGCTAAAGTATTTTTGCCTGATTTTTTATCTTCATCATAATCACGATAATTATTTACAACTAGAATATTTGTGATCAATGCACCAACGGGAATGGAAGCTATTAAAGCGATATTCGAATAAAAATGTGCGTTGACAATAAAAGTTCCTACGGTTCCCGCAACACCAAAGCAAATAAATGTGAATAAATCACCAAATCCGTGATATCCAAGTGGATAGGGACCCGAAGTATATGCCAACTCGGCAATAATGCAAAATATACCAATGAATAAAATTATCAACCCACCAACATAAGTAAGATATAAACCAATTAAAAAAGCAATTAAATTAACAATAAATATTGCCCTTTCCATTTGTTTGCGAGAAACCCACCCTGCGCTTAATGCCCGTGTAGGACCGACTCGCTCCTCAGTATCCGAACCTTTTAAAAAATCTTGAAGATCATTTGAGAAATTTGCCCCAATTTGAATTAATAATGAACAAATTAATGCAAGAAATGAAATTAGAAAGTTAAATTCATTTTGACTATAAGCTAATGCTGCGCCTACGATTACGGGGGTCACCGCAGCATATAGTGTTTTTGGTCTAGCTGCTAATACCCAGATTTGAAATTTTGAGGGATTAGATTCATTTATCATAGCAAATAAAATTATATATTATTTTAAAATATGACAATTAATTAGTCAATTTAAGTTGTTATCTTTTTTTTAAATATTGAATTAAGTTTTAACGCTAATAGCACTGAAAACAACAAAATCCAGAGAGTTGTCGATAATCCGCAATAATGCGAAACAATTACTATCCCAAATACAAAAGCTAGCAGAATGTAATAATAGATTGATTGTATCATTTTTCCCGATATACTTGAGCAAAATGACATAACTAAAAGCATTTCTAGAACTTCATTAGAATGAGGAGATTTTAAAATGAGATGTATTTGGCAATCTATGAATAAAGCAAAAAGAACGATAAATTTCAAGTAATTTTTCATAAAATTGATGAATCTCTGAATAAATGTTGATTTGTTATAGGTATCTTGCTGTTCGGAAGATAATTGCAAAGGTATTGATTTTGGATCCATTTTTATTTATTGTGTACTTTCAAAATTACAAAAAAATACTCATTATATATAAGTATTATAATTATCTACTACTTTCTTGCGTAATTTATTTCAATTTATAAATTTCATTTTAGTTAATGTGAATAAAACTGTCAAAAAAGAGTGAGTAATTGAGTGAGTAATTCCCGATAATTGCTTTTTGGAATTTTCTATTTTAATTTTGTGTTTTTATAAAAATTGGAATATGACAACTTATCAGAATGAAAATTTAGGTATAAATTTATTTCCACAGGCAGCAAGAAGTGTTCCCCACTCTGAGGAAATCGAAAAAGCAGTTATAGGCGCAATGCTGCTATCTAATAAGAATATATTGAAAGCAATTGAATTAATTCCACCCGATGCATTCTATAATCCTCGCCATAAATTAATTTATGAAGCAATATCAAAACTATTTGAAAAAAATCGCTCAATAGATTTGCTTATCTTGACTGATTATTTGAGTAGTCATAATCAACTTGATGATGCAGGTGGGTCATTTTATCTAGCTCAAATAGCAGCATCAGTTTCAAATAGTGCAAATTTTGAAGAATATGCACATATTTTACTTGAAAAATATATAAAACGCAGTTTAATCGAAGCTTCAGAAAGAATTATTGAAGCATCAATGGATGAATCCACCGATGCTTTAGAGGAAATCGATAATGCCGAAGCCAAAATTTTTGAAATTGCCGAGCGCCGTTTGAAGAAGAATTTCTCAACAATGAAGAATTTGGCAACAGATGCATATTCAATCATTCAAATGATGAGAAAAAATGATATTGATGAAATGCAAGTAGTTACGGGATTCAATGACCTCGATCATTTGCTTGGTGGATTGCATAAATCCGATTTGATAATATTAGCTGCACGTCCCTCAATGGGCAAGACTGCTCTTGCTTTGTCGATTGCAAAAAATGCTGCATATAAGCAGAAAAATGCTGTTGGTTTCTTTTCGCTTGAAATGACTGCGAATCAATTGGTCACACGTTTAATTTCATCAGAAGCTGAGGTTGACCAGCATAAAATTATAAAAGGAGTAATTTCAAACGAAGAAGATAGGAAAATTGTAGAAAGTCTTGGCTTATTATCAAATTTGCCTATATATATTGATGATAGCCCATCGCTTTCTGTAATGGAATTGCGGGCAAAAGCAAGGCGTTTGAAAATGGAAAAAGATATAAAGATCATTATAATAGATTATTTGCAGTTGATGAACGCACCTAAATCAGAAACTCGTGAGCGGGAAATATCATATATATCGAGGTCATTAAAGCAATTGGCAAAAGAATTAGATATTCCCGTCCTTGCATTGGCTCAGCTCAACCGTTCTGTTGAGTCACGAACAGATAAACGGCCAATGTTATCAGATTTGCGTGAATCAGGTTCAATCGAGCAAGATGCAGACGTAGTAATGTTTGTGCATAGGCCTGAGTTATATGGGATTAATTATTTCGATAAAGAAAAGAAGTTTCCAACAGAGAATATGGCAGAAATCATTGTAGGAAAGCAAAGGAATGGTCCGACAGGCTCCGTAAAATTAGCATTTTTAAAGAATTATGCAAAATTTGCGAATCCAGCTTTTGGAATGGAACCTGATGATATTATACCAGATGAAGAAAATTCGACTTATGAAGAAGGAAATTATTATGATGAAAGTGAAGAAGAGGGAAGTCCATTTTAATAGAATATTTCATAGTATTTCCAATTCTTAATATGCTAAATAATAATTAATTGATAAGCATTATAAAAATACATTTAAATTATTTTTGTAATTTTGATAATTTAATTCTTTTACAATTGGAAATTAGTTTAATTTAAAAATGCAAGGTTTTCAAATGTCAAAAAAACGTTCAATATTTACTGCTTTAATTGTTTTCTTTGCTGCTAATATAACTCCATTATTTGCGAGCGAGGCTGATTTAATAATTCCACAATTAAATTCTCAACAAACACTTCTGCTTTCTCTTGGATTTATTATTTGTTTGCTTGGGCTTCTTTTTGGTATTTATAAATTTTTTAAGATACGTAAAATAAAAGCTCATACTTCAATGCTTGATGTTGGAAACACAATTTTCCAAACCTGCAAGACTTATCTATTGCAACAAGGAAGATTTCTTATAATTTTGTTCATATTTATTGCAATTGTAATTGGTTTCTATTTCGGAGTACTGAATCCGACACCTATTGGAGCAGGTGGAGTTGCAATAATACTTGGATGGACCGTGGTTGGCATTCTTGGCTCTTATGGCGTTGCGTGGTTTGGAATTAGAATGAATACATTATCTAATTCACGAATGGCATTTGCTTCACTTCAAAAGAAACCTTTGAAATTGCTCGATATACCACTGGATTCAGGAATGAGCATAGGTGTAGCATTGGTATGTGTCGAATTGATAATGATGCTGACAATTTTGCTTGTTATACCTAAGTCAGTTGCAGGTTCTTGTTTTGTTGGTTTTGCAATTGGTGAATCTCTTGGTGCATCAGCATTGCGAATAGCGGGGGGTATTTTTACAAAAATTGCAGATATTGGCTCCGACCTAATGAAAGTAGTATTTAAAATAAAAGAGGATGATCCGCGAAATCCAGGTGTTATTGCAGATTGTACTGGTGACAACGCGGGGGATAGTATTGGACCTACAGCTGATGGATTTGAAACTTATGGCGTCACTGGCGTGGCATTGATTAGCTTTATCTGTCTTGCTGTATTTCCACAATATCAAGCTGAATTGATTACTTGGATATTTTTAATGCGTATAACAATGATTATTACTTCACTTTTAGCATTTTATATTAATAAAGGAGTTTCAAAATTCCTATATAGAAAAGCAGATAAAATTGATTATGAGAAACCATTGACTCATTTAATTTGGATATCTTCAATTCTTTCAATTATTGCGACATTTTTGATTAGCTGGTGGCAATTATCATATCTTCCAAACAATATTTGGATTGTTTTATCTATTATAATTAGCTGCGGGACGCTAGGGGCTGCATTGATTCCCGAATTTACTAAGATATTTACATCAACCAATTCAAAACACGTTCGAGAGGTAGTCGATGCTTCAAAAGAAGGCGGAGCTTCCTTAAATATTATTTCAGGACTTGTCGCCGGTAATTTCAGTTCATTCTGGCAGGGAATGGTATTTTTTGCTCTTATGTTCATTGCCTATTTAGCAAGTACATTTAGTTTAGATGCTTATATGATATATCCTACAATTTTCGCTTTTGGACTTGTAGCATTTGGTTTTCTTGGAATGGGACCTGTGACAATTGCAGTTGATAGCTATGGTCCTGTTACTGATAATGCACAATCGGTTTATGAATTATCATTGATTGAAGAGCAACCAGATATTAAACAAGAAATTGAAAAAGATTTTGGCTTTACACCTGATTTCGACAATGCAAAAGAATATCTTGAAGCGAATGATGGTGCTGGAAATACTTTCAAAGCAACCGCTAAACCTGTTCTGATTGGAACAGCTGTTGTGGGTGCTACCACTATGATTTTCTCACTCATTCTTGTAATTCAAAAAACCTTAGGGGTTCAACCTGAAACAATATTAAATGTTTTAAATCCTTTTACAATTCTTGGATTTATACTTGGAGGGGCTGTTATCTATTGGTTTACGGGCGCTTCGTTGCAAGCTGTGTCTTCAGGGGCTTATCGAGCTGTAGCATTTATTAAACGAAATATACATCTCGATGAAAATGCAAGCAAATCGGCATCAGTTGAGGCATCAAAAGAAGTTGTGAAAATTTGCACTCGCTACGCACAAAATGGAATGATTAACATATTTATTGCTATATTTTCATTTGCACTTGCCTTTGCATTTCTATCATCACCTGCATCGACAAATAATTCTGTATCAATGTTTGTAAGCTATCTAATATCAATTGCTGTATTCGGATTATTCCAAGCAGTATTTATGGCAAATGGTGGCGGATGTTGGGATAATGCTAAAAAGGTTGTCGAAGTAAATATGAAAGAAAAAGGCACACCACTTCACGATGCTTGCGTTATTGGTGATACTGTTGGCGACCCATTCAAAGATACTTCATCAGTTTCATTAAATCCAATTATTAAATTTACAACCTTATTCGGATTGCTTGCAATGGAAATTGCTATTGTACCAAATTTCCGAGCCGTTGCACCGTGGATTGGTGGTATATTTTTGATAATTGCGTTAATATTTGTATGGCGTAGCTTTTATAAGATGCGTATTAGTGTAAATCAATAAAATAATATATTGTAGCAGAGGGCTTAAAGCCCTCTGCTATATATTCTGGATAAATTGCAACAGGTGGCTTCAGCCACCTGCAAG
>DAOTPH010000026.1:0-13975 GCA_035451765.1 Bacteroidota bacterium
CTCAACAATTTTCATTGCAAGC
Source organism: Bacteroidota bacterium (assembly GCA_035451765.1). Classification (GTDB taxonomy): domain Bacteria; phylum Bacteroidota; class Ignavibacteria; order Kapaibacteriales; family UBA2268; genus UBA2268. The sequence continues at coordinate 23 of DAOTPH010000026.1, forward strand.
TTTACCTTTGCGTCACGGGGATTAATTTCATTATTATCAATTTGCTTCTGAATTTTTTCTACTTCTTTTGGATTCTCAAATGCCGCATACAATAAATATTTTCCAATCAATTTATCAGGAATGGACATAATTTTGCCAAACATTTCATCGGGTGGGTCAGTCAGAGCAATATAATTATTGTATGATTTGCTCATTTTCTCAACTCCATCAATTCCCTCCAATATTGGAACCGTTAAAATACATTGTGGCTCCATTCCATAACTGCGCTGAATTTCCCTACCAACAAGCAAATTGAATTTCTGGTCGGTACCGCCCAATTCAACATCCGCACCGATTGCAACAGAATCCATAGCTTGCGCAAGCGGGTAAAGCAATTCGTGAACGCTTATGGGAATGCCTTCCCTATATCTCTTAGAAAAATCATCGCGTTCGAGCAATTGCGCTACAGTATATTTGGAGGCAAGTTCAATCACATCTCGAAATGACATTTTTCCAAGCCATTCTGAATTATAGCGGACCTGCAATCGTTCTTTGCTTAAAATTAATGTAGCTTGTTCAAGATAGCTAATACCATTTTTGCGAGCTTCTTCGAGTGTTAATGGTGGGCGAGTTTTATTACGTCCCGTCGGGTCACCAATCATTCCCGTAAAATCTCCAATAATTAGCGTTGCAATATGTCCCAAATCTTGAAATTGCCTCATTTTATGCAGTACAACTGCGTGGCCAATATGCAAATCGGGTCGACTAGGGTCTGCACCTAATTTTATAATTAACGGTTTATTGTTTTCTATTGATCTTTCTAATTTCTTAACTAATTCTTCTTCAGGAATAATATCGACAGCTCCCTCTCGAATTATATCCATTTGCTCATTTATTGTTAGGAAGCTCATAGTACTTTACCATATTTTCGTTTGATATCTCTTGAAATTTCTTTTTCTTTTGTTTCTTCGCGCTTGTCATATTTCCGTTTAGAGCGTACAAGTGCGATTTCTAATTTTGCATAAGGACCCGAAAAATATACGCTTAACGGAATAATAGTCAGCCCCTTTTCATTTATAGCTGTGTGTAATTTCCGCGCTTCCCGTTCGTGCAGAAGCAATTTTCTCGGTCGCTTTGGCTTATGATTTGCAATATTGCCGTGCGAATACTCGGGTATATGCATATTATAAATATATAATTCATTTGAATCGCGCTTTGGAAATCCGCAGTAAGCATCTTGCAAGCTGCATTTGCCCTCGCGCAATGATTTCACTTCTGTGCCTTGCAACATAATTCCCGCCTCTAACCTCTGAACGATTTCATAATCATGTTCAGCCCGCCGGTTTGATGTGATTATTCGTATTGCTCGCTCTTGATTATTTTGATTTACAGCCATTAATTACAAAATTATGAAATATAAGGCAATTGCACATATTTTTTTCAATTTTTTAGTAAACTGAAATTATTATTTCATTAATTCTTTCATTTCTCTTGCTTTATCTTGCGAAACAACGTTGGTTTGCTCTAATAATTCTATAGTTGCGAGCGAGAAATGCTTATATGCTTTTTGCAAATGCTCCGCATATTTTAACGAATTTATATGTCCTTGCAGAACATTTTTATCCCCTCGTGAAAGTGGTCCTGAAATTGGAAATTTATTAATATCCTCAAAATTATTAAGTCCTACTTCAATTGTATGATAAACGATTTGAGAAATCAATTCCTTATTATTCAAATTAATCTCCGCTCCTAAAAGCTTTGCAAATTCAATAATACCAAACAAAAAATTCGAGCAAGCAACGGCAATCAAATGATATTGGTCTTTATGAACGATTTGAAAATCATTTAAAAATAATGGTTTGCCTCCAAGCATTGAGATGATTTTTGTAATATCATCAAGGGGGGTATTGCCTTTGTCAATTCCCCAAATTAAATTATTGAAAATGCTCTTATCTGCCTCAAAAAATGTTTGGAATGGATGCGCAGAAAATATATATGCACCATAATTTTTCAAAAGTTCAAGTACTTCCAGACTCATCGGACCCGAAGTATGGAAAACAAATTTATTTGCTAGATCTGATTTGAATTGCTCTGCTAATTTGTCAGAAATTTCTTGATAGGCGCTATTTCTAACTGTCAAAATAATAATATCAGGCAAATCAGGGATTTGACTTATATTATTATATATTTTTGCATTATTTCGAATAATTTCGGGAGTGTTAGCTGCTTTTTCAGGATTTCTAATTAAAATAAAATCAAGCAAATTCTTTTCGGCAAGCAATTCAGCAAGAGGCAATCCAACCATCCCCGCACCAATAACGCCAAATTTGCTATTATTACTCAACATATTTGATATATCAATAATTATTATATAGACGCAGGATTGACGTATTCTTGTATTTCAAAAGCACCCATAGTTTAGAAGAGTATTGCTTCATTAATTATATTCATCCAAAATTTTGCGGATTATGTCGTTGGCAATACCATATCGCGAAAGCATATTATATATGTATATCTTACGTTTTGATGGCTCTTTGCGATTTATTGCGGCTTGTTTCTTTTGAAGTATCTTTTGCGCACATTCATATTCTCTGGTTTCATTATCGCGAAATATTTTATTGCATATTTCTAATATTATATCTTTTTTTGCACCTCTTTTTGCAAGTTCTTGTTCAATGCGGAATCTACCTAAAAAATGCCTTTCAGCAAGCCACCGGGCATAGTCTTCAAAATATTTATAATCATCAAGATAATTATATTCTTTTAAAAATTTGATAGTATTATCAATTACAGAGGGTTCAAAATTCTTTTTTTCTAATTTACGACGCATTTCGAGCTCAGAATGCGGGCGGCGTTGTAAATATCCAAATGCAGATTGCCTTGCTACCATCTCCTTTTGCAGTTTTATTATTTCCTGCAAATCACTTAGAGAAATTTGCGAGCCCTTTTCTAAACGAAATCGATTGACTAAATCTAATGATAAATTAATCGGTTCTATACTATCAAAATTAACTTGAATTTTACTACCTTTACCAATTTTTCGCACTGACATAATTGTCAAAATTATATCATTATCGAATTTCATTTATTTATAGTTTAAAATATTAACTTTTTTATTTGCAATGGAAATCTCTCGCTCGTCATTGCTTGCAATGAAAATTAAATTTCCTTTATTATGGAAATCAAGTATAATTTTTTCAAAATTTGTAATTCCTTCTTCATCGAGATTCGAAAAAGGCTCATCGAGAAATAAGACTGCGGGGTCATTCAGAATTGCCAGCATCATCTTCATTCTCTGTTTCATTCCTGAGGAAAATGCTTTAATTGGTTTCAAATAATGCTCCTGTAAATTAAATTGCCGCAAATAATTCATTGCAATCTCATTTGCAAATTTAATATTACGCATTTTGCAAATCACCCGCAAATGCTCTATGGGATTGAATTCTTCATATAAATTCAGATACGATGAAACAAATCCGAAATATCTATGAAAATTATTAATATCAATATTTTGATTATTGATAATAATTGAAATTTGCCCATTAGTTGGCTTTAAAACGCCCGCGAGTATTTTCAGCAATGTAGATTTCCCGCTACCATTAGGGCCTACAATTGCTATAATATCGCCTGTATTTGCATTAAAACTCAAATTCTTAAAAAGCAATTCGCTTGATGAGACACGTTTAGAAAGGTTATTTATGTTAATAGTGATATCTTCCAAAAAATTAAAATATTTTAGGAAATAAAATTAACGATTTCTTTTTAAAATTAATATATATATATTTTGTAGGGGCTCAAAATTTTGAACCCCTACATTTTTTTATTTAAATTATTTTAATATTATAAATTTCCTTACAAAGATTTTATTTTCCGTTTTGAGTTCTAGAAAATATACACCTGATGCAAGACCGTTTAAATTGAAAGATTGAATGCCATTTAATAACTCTGATGGTCCTTTATAAAGTATCTTAATTAGTCTTGAATATTCATCGTGGATATAAACTTCGCAGTTGCCTGGAATAGTTAAATTGATATTCAAATATAATATCGAATTGACAGGATTCGGATAAATAGAAAGCACTTCATCATTCCCCGAATACTCGAATACACCTGATGTGATTGTCTGAAATGACCACATGTCAGACCAATCGCCATCAATATCTCCAAATTTTGCTCTAACACGCCAATAATAAATTGTGTTCAGTTGCAAACCCGTAACATTTTGAGAATTAGTTGGAATATTATCAATGCTTTGGATCAATTGGTTAAATGTTTCATCGGTTGATACTTGCAAGAAATATGATGTAGCATTGTCGAGTGAATCCCATAAAAAGGTAACTTCCAAAGGAACTTGATAAGCTTGATTTTCGGGATATCGCAATATTGGAACAGGCGACCCTGTTTGGAAAATCCAAACTTGCGACCAGGATGAAGTCCCATCGATATTGCTTGCTCTTACTCTCCAGAAATATGTTGTTTTTGGCAAGAGGTTCTTTACTTCATAATATGTAGTTTCAATTGAATCTTTACTAATAATCAAATCATTGAATTTTATATCGCGAGCAACTTGCAGAAAGTAATATTTTGCCCCATTTGTTGGAAACCACAGAAATTGAATGGTTGTTTTATTGTCTTTTGAATTATTTGTCGGATAACGTAAACCCACAGGGGCTATTCCTGTTGTGAAATTCCATATTTGAGAATATTCACCTTGACGAGTAGTATTTTTAACTCTAACTTTCCAATAATATTTTGTATAACCCTCCAAATCATTTAATGTCAAATTTGGAGAAGTAATAACGGTATCAACTAGAATTGGTTGGAAAGTATTTTGTTTGGAAATAACAAATTCGTAGCTATTGTATTTATTATTTGGTGTCCAGGAAAAATCGGGAGATTGGCTTATATTTTTTGAATCATTTGCAGGTTGAAGTAAATTAAGTGGTCCAATAATGCTTGCAAAATGCCAGGGGTCGGAGTAATTACTTGTTTGATTTGGATTTGCAGCTTGTACTTTCCAATAATAATCTTTATCGTAAATAATATTAGATTGTAGGTCAAAACTTGTAGCCCCTGTAACTTTAAAAGTTTTAGCATTACTGAAATCGGATGTATCTGACAGCATTACATTATAAAAAGTGGCGCTTTCAACTTTTCCCCAAACTAATTTTCCATTGAGTGGCACATCCAACGAATCATTATGCGGAGCGATAAGGACAGGTGCTCCAAAAGTTGTTTGGAAATTCCATATATCGGACCAAGCGCTTTCGCCAAACTGATTAAATGCTTTCACTCGCCAATAATATTTTTGATTCAATTGTAATGTTTGAGATACAAGTGTTGTGTCAGCAAGAGAATCAGAATCCATAATAAGAGTAGCAAATTTATCATCGATTGCTAATTGCAGGTGATAATAGTCAGCATTAGCAACTTTATTCCATACAAATGTAGGATTGAGCGAAAGGCCAAGAGAATTATTTACTGGTGCAACTAGTGTTGGTGCATTGAGCAATGTTGAAAAAGTAAATACCGAAGACCAAGAGCTATATGAATCGTGATATTTTGCTCGAACTCTCCAATAATAAGTCTTGTTATACTCTAAAGTCTCCTTATAAGATGTATCGCTTTGAACAACCCACGATTTTAATATTTCAAAAGTTGGGGATTCCGAAAGTTGCCATTCATAAAGTTCGGCTTCAGAAGTACTTGTCCATATAAAGTTTTGTACAAGATCTGCCGATTTTTGATTATTTGCCGGAGCTAAATTAGTAGGAAAAACCATTTGATTAGGATTAAGATGTTTAAATATTGAGGTAGAGGCACAATAGAGATTAGATTCTCCATCTGATGAAAGATCGATATTATTTGCTGATGTAATATCTTCATACAAAGAATCCCAGGAAGCGCCATTATCAGTAGATCGCCATAAACCGTACGACATAGAAAGACTGCGCGGTATGTTACCAAGCAGATAAATAGTATTCTCACCTGTTATATTAATTTTAGAAGCACCAATTGAATCAATATTTTTATAGTCCACTTCGCTATAAGTCCAAAAATTACCCTTACTTTCGGAATGATAGACTCCCTTTGCAGTCGCAATATAAATTGCATTTGAACTATTTAAAGCTAAATCATTTATACTGCCACCAAGTCCATTAGTCACATTTTCCCATTTTCCTCCCTGATTTGATGAGCGCCACAAATTATTTCCCATTGTCATATAAATATAACCATCGGATGATACTTTAATTCTAACAATTGCTGCACTGTCAGTTGGATATGTTTTTTTGGTAAATGTGACACCATAATCGTTTGAAATATAAAATGAATATGTAGGAGGGGGTGGTGGGGTGCCTGATGGTATAGTTGCTGTTCCAAAGGCTATTAATCCACTTTTATAATCTATTCCCGTGACAGGATTTGTAATACTTGTTGATGTCCAATTTATACCATTTGTAGATTTGAAAAGACCACTGTCAGTACCTACAAAAATTACATTATTTTCCACCGAGCAAGCAGTTTTAAGGGTTTTACTCCCCAAATCAGTATTTTGCCAAGTTTTGCCATAATCGCTTGAATATTTTATAGTTTCGGGTGCGTACTGTGCTATGATATTTCCATTTCCCCATGTAAAAAACTTAATTGGAGTTTGATTTCGCAATGAAGTCATTTGTGTCCAATTGCGTCCATTATTAGTGCTGCGCATTGGTTGAGATTCGTTTCCAAATGAGTAAATTGTCCCCGATTTTGAGCGTGTGAGAGTTGTGATGCCAACATTTGATTGAAAAGGTGTCCGCCACTGATTCCATAAATATTTATCAAAATATTGAATCCCTGCATTACGTGTTCCAATAATTTCTTCCATATCATCATCGATTACAAGTGCTGTAATACCATAATCTAAAAGGCCTGTGGTATCTTCTGCTTCGCCCCAGCTTATCCCTTCATTTGGAGACATAAATACGCCACCTCCATTTGTAGCTGCATAAATTTGTGGATAAATTGGTATTCTTACTAATGATTTCACATATTTATTTGTTATGCCTGTATTAGCTCGCTGCCAAGTTTTTGCTGTATCGTGTGATTGATAAACACCACTGCCATAAGTGGATGCTAAAATATAACCTACTTTTGAAATCTCAATTGATGATATAGCCCGATATGGCAAGCCCGTATTTGACTGTGTCCATAATGCTCCACCATTCGTTGAAATATAAATTCCTTGACCATACGTACCCGCTATCAGCATTCCCGTTTTATATTGACGCACGCAAGTCACGTTCAATATCCCTAAACCATTATTTAAGGTTGTCCAGCTTGCACCTTGATTGGTCGATAGGAAAATGCCGCCCATTGTTGAAACATATATTTTGCTATCAGAACTAACAAATATATCATTAAAAAAGAAATTTGTTAATCCTGTGTTAGCATCCGTCCATGAAGTTCCCCCATCCAATGATTTTTTTAATCCTTTTCCCCATAGCCCAACATAAAGTATGTCGGAGCTATCTACTGCTGATACTTGTGCTGTTAATCCATCGGGATAAGGCAATTGCCCAAAAAAATCTTGTGAAAATATCGGAAGAAAATTAATACATAGAATTGCTAAGATTGGTAAGACCAATTTTCTCATTATTCACCTTTTATTAAAAAATTAAATTTCATATTACTATAAGACAATTGAAAATCGAAAAAGTTACACTTTTTCTTTAAAAATTTGAAATAAAATTTAAATTTATATCATTTTTCGCATCAATCCATCGAATTTTTTCATTTTTCCTAAACCACGTTAATTGCCGCTTTGCAAAATGTCGTGTATTCTTTTTAAATAATTCCAAACCCTCATCATAACGCAATTTTCCTTCTAAATATTGAATTGCTTCCTTATATCCTATTGTATTCATTGAGTTTAAATCTTTTGAATAACCCATTGCGAGCAATTTTGAAGTTTCTTCAATCAATCCATGACCCCACATAATCTCGCACCTTTTATTAATTCGTTCATATAAATTATCTCTTTCCATCGATATTCCAAAATATAAGCAATCATATTGAATTCCTTGAGTATTGTTTTCATTTTGTGCTTCTGATAATGGTATTCCTGTATTTTCATAAAATTCCAATGCTCGCATAATTCTGCGTGGATTTTTATCAGAATATTTTGCTGCTGTTATTGGGTCTATTGCTCTCAATTTCTCATAAAAAGCATCGCGGCCGATTTCATTTAATTCGCTTTCTAATTTTTTCCTAATATCCTGATTTTGCTCAGTATTAGAAAAATTAAACAGCCCTTCGCATAATGCTTTAATATATAAACCTGTTCCGCCCACAACAATTGGAATGTGATTGCGACTTCTTATTTCTTCAATAGCAATTCTCCCATAATGCTCAAATTTTCCTGCGGAATAATTCTCATCAGGATTTAAAATATCAATAAAATGATGGGGAATGCTTTCCAATATTGATTTATCAGGTTTTGAAGTGCCAATATCCATATATCGATAAATCTGCCGTGAATCTGCTGATATTATCTCGCAATCATACACTTCCGCAAGCCTAAGCGATAGCTCCGTTTTCCCTGATGCTGTGGGTCCCAGTATTACAGGCAATATATTTGTATTGTTTAATTCTTCGAGTTTGATTCTTCCCATCCTCCCAGCCCAATTAATGGAACAAATTTGAATGTCTGCAATTTTCTATCCATATATTGTGTTTCATCACAACGCGTAACTAAATGCATTGTCTGAATTTCTCTATCACCTATTGGTATTACCATCTTACCACCATTTTTTAATTGTCTTATAAGCATTGATGGAATTCTTGGTGCAGACGCTGGTACAATAATTCTATCAAATGGTGCGTACTTCTCCCAACCTATAGAGCCATCCCCTAGCTTTTGATGAACAGTATAACCAAGCTTTTCAAAATTCCTTTTTGCCATTTCATATAATTCAGGGATTCTTTCAATTGAATATACATCGGCGCCTAATTCGCACAGGATACAAGCGTGGTAGCCACTACCTGTTCCTATTTCGAGAACCTTCATATCATTTTTAATATCAAGAATCTCGGTCATAAATGCAACAGTATAGGGTTGTGAAATAGTTTGCCCATATCCAATTGGTAAAGCCCCGTCATCGTAAGCATGCTCCAAATATTCTTCTGGTATAAATATTTCTCTTGGGATTTTTTTTATGGCATTCAAAATCCTTATGTCGGTAATTCCTTTCTCAATTAATTGAGATATTAATTTTTCTTTTTCCTTTGAAAAGTTCAGTTTATTCTCTTTATTTATATATATTATTTTCTTTTATAAAATTATAGACGTTATAAGGCAACATATACTCAATAGATTTTCCACCTTTTGCTCTCTCACGAATTTCAGTAGAAGAAATTTCAATTATTGGTGTATTTATTTTATATATTTGCTTTGTCTCACTATTTAAGTATAATTCAAATGGGAAAACGTTCATCTCAAACTCCAATTTCCGTTTTGCAATGCAAATATGAGCAATTGACATAATTTCTTTAAAATCTTTCCATAAATGAAAATCGCTTGCCTGGTCAGAACCAATTAGCAAAAATAATTCGGGCTCAGGATATTTTGATAGTAAATATTTTACCGTATCGATTGTATAAGATACTTCATGACGCATTATCTCGAAAGTGTCAATCTCGAAAATTGGATTGGTAGCAATTGCCATTTCAAGCATTTTTAATCGAATTTCAATTGGTATAATAGGATTTTTTTCAATTTTGAATGGTGATAAATATGAAGGAACAAATATGCATTTGTCGAGTTCCATTATCTCACAAAATCGCTCAGCAACAATCAGATGCCCAATATGAACAGGATCGAATGTTCCGCCAAATATTCCAATTTTCATTAGTTATTTATTTAATAATTAAAAAGCAAATTTAACAAAAAAGTTTATAAAAATTGGAATTTTTGAAGTCTCTTTCCTCAATCCTTTATAAATTTCAGTGGAATTATTTTGCCTTGATATTCTAATGTTATGAAATACATCCCCTTCGGCAATTCTGAAATGGATATAGTGTTACTTTCCAAATTCCCCTTGCTTATAATCTGTCCAACCAAATTACAAATTGTATAACTCCAACCTCCATAATCCTTTATTCCTGATATATGAATTTCATTATTTGTCGGATTTGGATATATTGTAATATTTCCTTCATACTGTGGCTCATCAACCGATGTGCTACGTATTTGCCGCTTAATCCTCTCCCTTATATCTTCTGAATTTGTTTTAGCAAAATATGGCCGCCGGTGCAATTCTTTATCTATAAATTGATAGCCTGAGAAAAGTAAATTAGTGTCAGGTGTTATTGCAATTGAATTAAATGCACCATATCTGCCTGGCAAAATAACAGTTTTCACAACCTTGCCTGCATCATTAATAATTGCGTATCCTGGTGAATCATTTATCGATCCCGCAGCAAGAAAATTCACCGAATCCAGTGTAATCAAGGATGTGAAATACATACCGTCATATCTCAGATTTTTTGTAATCTTATTTTGATTATTAAAAAATTTGACAGTAGTATCTTGGAATGCAACAATAAGCGTTTTATCATTCAAGCGGATAAAGGAATTATAAAGATAATAATACCCATATTGAAATGGTGCAGGATTTGGATAATGGGCACCAATAGGTATCTCATTATAATGACCATATAATATTGTATTATTAACAATGAATTGCAAATACTCCCATTTATAACCATCACCACGAGGAGGAGGAACCTCATAACCAATAGAATATAGTCTAAGGATATAGTCAGCAGAAGTATCATTAAATATAATTCTTATTTGTGATGAACTATTAAAACTATTAAAGTTATTCTTACCTAATGGATGAAATTTAACATTTAAAAAATTTTGATATGATATTAATCCCAAATTGAAATCTAACTTGACTGTGTTTAATATAAAATTAACATCAGAGCATAAGTTTCGTATTACCAAATTTATGGATGTGCCATTTAATAATATCTCTTCGAGAGGTTGAATTAATGAGTAATTAACATCTATTTTTACTTTTGGAGTGTTATAGTGATTTATCATTTCGCATTTCTTATCAAAAATGGCAACAAGGTCATTTTGGCCATATATGAAATAATTAAAATTGATTGGATACTTTTGTAAAGAACACCTATAACCTCCATTTGAAAATCCACTCGTACTATCCCATACTTTATGCCATAATAAATCCCCTTTACTATTTAGTGAGTATGGTGTATTATCCCTATCTTGTATAAATACAATTTTCTCACCTGACAATTCAATCCCATTAATCGCTGCCATATCGCTTGTGTCCTTAAACATTGCTTCATATTTCCATTCTTTAGTATTTATTTGAGATTGAGTAGAATTGATTACAACTTGCTTTGTTATTTCCCTTTCTAAAAATCTACAATATATTTTTAGATTTACTTTAAATGTATCGTTATACCTATAATAATGTGTTGGGCTGTATTCTTTACTCTGGCTATAATCCCCAAAATCCCATTCTAGAGAATCAATACTCCCCACAGATTTATTAATAAAATTAACTTTGACAGGTAATTCACTCTCATATATTTTAATATCAAAATCTGCACGCAATTCAGGTAGTATATGAACACAATTTTTAATTAAAAATGTATCTTGATTTGTACCATCTGAAACAATCAATTTTACATCAAAATATCCTGTATCAGCATATTTGTGTATGGGATTCTGTTCCTTTGATGTAGTTCCATCACCAAAATCCCATAAAAATGTCTTAGCATTTTTTGTCGATGCATCATAAAAATGTATTGGTTGATTTACTTCGATTATTGTTGTATCCGGATAAAAAAATGCATTAATATAGTTATTCTGGAATTGTGTATCTATGGGGATCCTATTCAAATGCTTATTGCTTGAAAAATATAAATATTTCTTATCAGGCGAATATTGTATTTGATAAATATAATCATTTAAATTAGGGAACTTAAGTGTATCAATTACGTCTAATTGCACAAGATTATGAATTCTTATTTCATTTAGAGAACCAAATAACAAAAATTTATCATCATATGAACAAATAATACTAGATATTGTCGATAAAGATTTAATAGAATGTAATGTGTTCTCTAAATTCATAGAAAAAGATGATATTGTACTGTCATTGATACCAATCCAGAATTTTCCATCATTTGATATTGTTAATTTCGAATAAGGCGTTTTTGTTAAAAGATATAATGAATCATTTTTTAAATCATAGAAATAAGTACGATAATATCTGTCGAAATATTGATAATTTCCATCTGGATAAGGAGAATGATGACTATAGTCATATTTATAATAAAAACTTCCAATAAAAAAATTAGATATATTATTATATTGAAACGCAAGAGGAAAATTCAAATCTAAAGTTCTGTTTAAATGAATAGTATCCCCCATAATTTTAAAATAACTTATGGTTCCTGTTTTTTCAGCTATAGTTACAACTTCTGGCATACCTATGTAATAATAATTATTTTCCCAAGATTCCAAAAATAATATATATTTAGAGGAAGATATAAAATAATTATTTGGGTATAAATAAGCATAAGTATAACCTTCTCTTAAATGTGTTGCCAGTGGTAATGAATTAATTATATTATCCTTTTCTATATCCCTTAATTGCATACTAAAAGTATATTTATCCTTTACAAACCACACCAGATAATAATCCGCATCCTCGCTTATCTGCGCTCCTGCAAATGCATAATCTTCATATTTTGCACTTGTCAAGTTTTTTATCCAAATCATCTTTCCCGTCTCAATATCGTATTTCAAAAATGTATTACTCGAATCTATCACATATACCGATTTTCCATCCTGCGAAAATACATATTGCTTGATTGCTGAATTCGATATTTTGAGCCATTCCAAATTCCCATCCTTTTGCCATTCGGCATAAGATATAGAATTGATTATTATTATTGATAATAATAAAATAAAGTAAATTTTTGTCCTTTTCATCTTTCTTCTTTCGTTTTACTATAAGACAATCGAAAATCAAAAAAGTTACACTTTTCTGAAAATATTTATTAAAAATATTAACGTAAATTTGTATTTTTTAAATAAAACTAATTATGAAAATTAGAACTATTGCTGCAACCTTATTTATTATGGCAATATTTTTTGGTTGCACTAATCAAAAAAGCAGTCAAATGTCTCAATTTAAAGCTATCGATCCATCCAATATGGATACAACTGTGAAACCTGGTGATAATTTCTTTCTCTATGCAAACGGAAATTGGATGAAGAAAAATCCAATACCCGATGAATATAGTCGTTGGGGTTCGTTCAATGTTTTGGAAGACGAGAACAACAATCGTCTCAAAACAATTCTCGAAGCTGCAGAAAAGAATACAAATGCTCCTAAAGGCTCAATAGAACAGCAGCTTGGTTCATTGTATGCTTCGGGAATGGATTCCATCAAAATTAATCAGCTTGGCATACAACCAATCCAACCATTGCTTGATAAAATTAATTCAATCAAAACACTTGCTGACCTCCAAGATGCAATCGCTTACCTGCATTCCTACGAAATCTTTCCTGTATTTTATTTGTTTAGTTCACCTGATGAAAAAAACAGCAATATGGTGATTACTCAACTTTATCAAGGTGGACTTGGTATGGGAAATCGCGATTATTATACTCTCAATGATGCACAATCGCAAAATTTACGAACTAAGTACGTTGAATATATTAGTAAAATGTATGAAATTTCAAAAGAAAATCCCAATCCCGCAACCGTGAGCAAAGCCATTATGGATATGGAAACCAAAATTGCTAATAATTCAATGACATTGCTTGAGCAAAGAAATCCTCAAAATGTATATCACAAAATGAGCCTTGCTGATTTGCAAAAGTTAACACCAAATTTCGATTGGACAAAGTATTTTGCAACCGTTGGCTTGCCAAATCCAGGAGAT
>DAOTPH010000027.1:0-13586 GCA_035451765.1 Bacteroidota bacterium
ACACGATATTGGATATTGGATATCGCATTCTCAACATCATAAAAATAGTTATTATATAATTACACATAGCGATTTACCTGGATTTACAAACGATGAGGCAGAATTCATTGGCAATATTGCACGCTATCATAGAAAAAGTTTACCAAAAAATAAGCATTCAAATTATGTTTCTCTTCCGAGCGATATACAACTTAAAGTGGATGTGCTTGCAGGCATTTTGCGTATAGCAGAGGGAATTGATAGACGCCAGAAGCAATATGTAAAAGATATAGAGGTGAATTATAATAATAAAATTCAAATTAAATTAATACCTGCTGACCCAAAAATTGATATTGATATAGAAATTTGGGGAGCAAATCGTCGAAAGCAATTATTAGAAGAAAGTTTAAAAAAACAAATTGAAATAATCTAGGAGGATAAATTGTATAAATTAGTATTAATAAGACACGGCGAAAGTCTGTGGAATAAAGAAAATCGATTTACGGGCTGGACCGACATCGATTTATCAGAACAAGGTATCCAAGAAGCAAAAATTGCAGCACAAAAATTGAAAGAAGCAAATTTCACTTTTGATATTGCTTTCACATCGGTTTTGAAGCGGGCAATTAACACATTGGGAATTATCTTAACAGAAATGGATCTGCTGTGGATACCCGTAATTAAATCTTGGCGTTTAAATGAACGCCACTATGGAGCATTTCAAGGATTAAACAAATCAGAAATGGCTGCAAAAATTGGCGAGGACGAACTCTTTATTTTTAGAAGGAGCTATGATGTTCCACCACCTGCACTCGAAGCTAATGATGAACGAGCGCCAAAGTTCGACCCGAAATATAAAAATGTTGATACAAAACTTCTTCCATATACTGAATGCTTAAAGGATACCTATATCCGCTTTATTCCATATTGGATGGATACAATAGCTCCTGAAATAAAAAGCGGGAAAAGAGTAATTATATCAGCTCATGGAAATAGCTTGCGTGCTTTAGTAAAATATTTGGATAATGTCCCTGACAACGAAATCCCACAATTGAACATTCCAACGGGTATTCCTCTTGTTTATGAATTAGATGATGATCTTATTCCAATCAAACATTATTATTTAGCAAGTCAAGAAGAAGTGGAAAAAGCTGTTCAAGCTGTCAAGAATCAGAGTAAAGCAAAAAAATAGAATATGTGAGTGAAGCACCCTTGCTTCACAATCAAAAATAATAATTTATTTTTATTTTTAAGAAGAGTGTGGAGCAGGGATGCTCCACCCACCTTTTAAATTATTTTTGGAGAATTTGAACTTCAGAAAATTCAATATTATTAAATAATTCAGATGCCCATTTCAAGAAATCCTCATAATTGATGGATTTTATATTTTTTTCAAAATCCCGGTCGAAATCAAAATTACCATCTAATTGATACAAACGAATATTATTAAGCATACGCTCATAGGTTGTTTCGTTTTTGTAGATATTTTGGGCTAAGAGTGCATTTTTGCTAATTGAAAATAAATCATAAGTAATTTTTTTTCCTGCAATTTTTTCAAAAATTTCATTTAGTAAATCTTTCGATTTAGAAATAGCAATTTTATCAGTAGCAAAATATATTTGCATAATATTTGTATCTGTGAAATGTTCAACAATTGAAAACGCTGAATAAGCAATTGCTTGACGCTCTCGGATATTTTGATTGATAAACGAGCTGGGACCCTCGCCAATTATATAATTCAATAATTTCAATTTCATTATATAATCAGAATTGATATTATCAAATCGCTTCAACATTAAAATATGCGATTGCTCAATTTTCTTTTTGACAATCAATTTATCAAGGGTATTTGTAGGTATTGGTAGTCTATTATATTCAATTTTATTAGTTTTAAAATCTTCAAATAATTCATTTGAAAAATTGCTGACTTCTTGAATTGAGTGACTTCCTGCATACGAAATCACCAAATTTTCTGCATTATAGTATTTATCAAAGAAATCGGAAATATCGCTTTGCTGAAAGCTTGATACACTTTTGATTGTTCCCGCAATTGGATTTCCTAAGGAATGATTTGGGAACATAAGAGTATTGCCAAGGTCAAATATATATTCCTCTGGGTCATCTTCATAAGATTTAATTTCTTCCAAAATGATTTTTTGTTCTTTACGGAAATCATGTTTCTCAAAAACAGGACATAAAATGAAATCAGCAAGCAATCTGAAGACTTTTTCAAAATTTTCATTAAGTGATTTTATAAAAAAAACAGTATATTCGTTTTCTGTAAATGCATTATTGATTGTGCCTGTACGCTCAAATTCACGAGTTGTTTGGGTAGATGTGCGATGTCGATTGCGGCGAAATAATTGATGCTCCAAAAAATGAGCTTCGCCTGGTTTATCAATAGGATCCTCGCGTGAGCCAACCATTGCGCTAATTCCAAGCGAGAATGATTTCACCTGTGGCACAAAATCGTAAATCAATTTCAAATGATTTGGCAACTCTATTATTTTTAATTTGTCTTTTTCGTTTTCGATTTGAATTGTATATTTTGATTTACGCATTAATAATCCTGCAATATCATTGTTGAATAACCACTTTTTGATTTATTTGAACCTGTAAAAACAATTGTATAAGATTTGCCTAAAGCAAAGTATATTGAAAATTTTGTAAGCAATTTTTTTGAATCTTGATCATAAAAATAATATGTTTGCTGTTTTTGTTGATAATCACTTGCATAAGGTGAAACTACTTTATAATCCAAAAGAGCAATTGCATTATCAATTATCGTATCCTGAGTTACTACTACTGTATTATAATCATTACTTGCATTAACAAATCGAAATTGATATGAACCCGTGTTAAGCACTGGTATATTATCTTCAATTAAAATATATTCAGGCGAATCTTTATATCCCGAGAAAATAATAGAATAGTGCTTTTCAGGGTTCGGAGTTAATGGCACATTAATATTCAAAGAATTTATATTTGCGCTGATTTGTATCGACGACGGTGGAAGCACTGCTGCAAATGAATTAGAATAATATAAATATCCTGAAGAAATCTGTCCAGGTATTATAATTTGAATTCTTTCGGTGCCTGCAACAGCTTGCAATATTTGTAAAAACGAGCAATTATCAAGTGATTGCACAGGGATATTTTCTTGTGAATTATCAATAATACTTACTTTCAAATTTTTTTGAGCATCATTATAAACTATGATTAAATAAGATTTATTTGGCAATATATTTGTAAAACCATTGTAAATCAATGCATAAGGTGTGCCTGTTTTGAAAATTGAAAAAGGAAGCACCCCTGAATTTATTACTACAGGTTCAGAAACCTGCGAAAATGATAATGCTTTTGCTAAATAGCTTCCCGAAGAATATCCAATGGCAGAAGTATCTGCTCGAGATGCTACAGACAAATCAAAGGAATTGATTGTTGTTGTGGCGTTAACAACAGTAATAAGCGATTTCCCTGTATAATTAAGATTTGAGGGTGGAACAACTACCGCATTATTAGCAGTTTTAGAAGCAGAATCAAATATTATAATTGAATAATCCTTCAAAACATCAAATGAATAATTTAAATTTGCTAATAGATTTCCATTTTGGTAGAATACTAAGCTATCGAGTGTTGAGCTTTTGCAAGCACTGACTTGTGCATAATTGCCTATGGATAATTGTGATAAATCATTTGCTATAACATCGCCTGGTTGTTTTATACCCGTAACAGTTGCCTGAGAGAAATTAATCAAGCGGATGCGGGAATAACGTTCTAGTATTTCATTTGGCAACGATAAAGCATTAGTTTCGGAATTTAGCTCATCTAAAAGCATAACGGTCGGATTATGATTTTCATCTTGGCTAATTATAACAGCATATTGACCACGTCTTATAAGATTAATGGAATAAGTACCAAGAATTGTCTCACCGCCATTTGTTCTACGGATTATAGAAATTGCTACATTTCCCGTTTGAACTAATTGTGGTTGTGTAATTTGGCGATAGAAAACATTCGAGAAAATCTGAGTAGCACTAGGACATCCAATAGTCAATGCAAAACTCGATAAACTATCAGGATAAGCATTGAAAAGTTTGATGTAGCAATCATCTGTATTTGCAGGCATTGCAAGAGAAGTGGTCATTGTAATAAGTGTGTCCACATATCTCGAATTCGCATTCCCAAAATATGGTGGAAGAGCAAAGAACGAATATGTTAAATTGCGTTGAAAATGTACCATTCTCACGGGAGTAAATTCCTTTTGTTCATTTTTATAAACAGAAACAAAGCCTGAATCGCTCGGAGGATGAACCGCTTTTGAACTGGACGAAAAGGCAACTGATCTTGCGAGTTCATTACCATCTATTTTCAAATCGCGATTTTCAAAATCTCCCGCTAAATTAATAAAACGAACACTGATATAATCAACATTTGAAGGCGGATTGACTAAATCAGGATTTTCCTGTGCGCAGCCAAATAGAGCAATTATAAACCCGAAAATAAGAATTAGCTTAATATTTAAAAGAGATTTGTTCATTATTTTCATAAGAAGTTTTAGACGATATAAATTTCAAAATTAATAATTAATTTTTTAATTAATTTTTTTTAAATAAAATTGTCAATTTATTTATTTTACATATTTTTGTAAATATAGTTTGAAATAATTTTAAATGTTTAATATAGATATATTTGAATTTAAAGGAGTTAAATGCAGGAGCGCACTAATATTATGTATAACAAATCTTAAAAAGTTTAATGAATTTAAGAAATATTTGGAAATTTCTTTGGAAAAGTCGGTTAACACACTCAATAATTATTTTATTTGCTTCAATTCTCCTTTTAACTGAAGCAGAAGATTCATTGAACCAACCTCTTATTATCAAAGATGATCCAATTCAAAAACAAGACCTCACAAACTACCAAAATTATATAGATAGTCTAAATCAAATTAGTATATATTCGCAGTGTGGTATTGCGTCCTATTATGGGGATCGCTTCCACAATCGCAAAACGGCAAGCGGATTGCGATATAATATGAACAAATATACAGGCGCCCATAGAACAATTAGCTTTGGCAATATTGTAAGAATTACAAATAAAAGCAACGGGCTATCTACTCTGGTATTAATTAATGATAGAGGTCCTTTTATTAAAAAGCGAATAATGGATTTATCACGAGCGTCTGCTACCAAAATTAAAGGATTAGGCATACCCGCAGTTCGCATTGAAACACTTGATATTCCTGATGACTTACCTGATTATATAAAAAACCGATTATATTTAGCATTCACTATAAATTGCGAACCTAAATATGTTGATATATCTCAGGTTGTTTTATTACGCCAATCAAATGATTTTTCGGAAATTGTCGATTTGCTTCATCAAGCTTGTGAGAATACACAAGGAAACGAATTTTATTTGTTTGTGAAAGCAAGCGATTATGGAAGATTATCTGATGAAAATATATATTGGCTTGGGACTGTTCAACAGGCTAAATTGCTTGTACAAGATCATTGATTGCCATTTTCGAATTGCAATTCATAAAGATAATTATATACGCCTTTATTTTCAATTAATTGCCGATGATTTCCACGCTCGATTATCGTACCATCTTTGATAACACATATTTCATCGGCATCAATTATTGTTGAGAGACGATGTGCCACAAGCACAGCTGTTTTGTTTTTAAGGACACTATTTATTGCATTCTGAACGGTCTTTTCCGATTCTGTATCAAGAGCGGAAGTTGCTTCGTCAAATATTAATATTTCAGGATTGCCAAGCAAAGCACGTGCAATAGCAATACGTTGTCTTTCTCCACCCGAAAGCGTCATTCCCCTATCACCAATTCGAGTTTGAAAACCATTTTCTGTTTGCATAATAAAATCATAAGCATTTGCAAGCTTTGCAACCTCAATAACTTGTTCATAGGGTATATCATTACGTCCGATTCGAATATTATTTTCTATTGTATCATTGAAAAGCATTGTTTCCTGAGATACAATTCCAAATAATGCTCTATAATCAGGTAAATAAAACTTCCGAATATCTATATTGTCAAGAGTTATTGAGCCTTCCTGAGGGTCATAAAACCTTACTAAGAGATCTAAAATAGTTGATTTCCCGCTCCCACTACTGCCAACAAGTGCAATTTTCTTTCCCTTAGGAATTTCAAGATTTATGTTTTTTAAAACGGGTTCTTTATCATAAGTAAATGAAACATTATTGAATTTGATTAAATTTTGAAATTTTGGATGACGCAAATCTCCCGATTTAACTTTTTCTTCCTCATTTAATATTTCGAAAATCCTTTCTGCAGCAACATATCCACGTGGAATTTGTGCAATATTCGATAAAACTGATGTCAATGGTGACATAATTGAAAATAATGAAAAAAGAAAAAGCATTAAATCATCTGCAGTCAATTGATTATGAAATACTTTATATCCCCCAAAAAAAAGTACTACACATAAGGCAAATATTGCGAATATTTCATTCAGAGCTGGAATTAATGTTATAATGCGTTTATGTTTGACGGCCGCTTTTACATATTTTAGAGTATCTTTGAAAAATTTAGAAATAAAATTATTTTCAGCATTATACGCTTTAATTATTTTAATTCCATAAAAAGTCTCTTGCATAGTGGATGTATAATCTGCCATTGCAGATTGCATTCTTCCTGCATAACGATTTAGAAATTTTCGAGCAAATCGCAAAATTAATACAGCTGCTACTGCGGTCAATGAAGTAATAAGGGTCAAATCCCAAGAAATAGATAGCAATAAAAGAGCAAATAGCAAAACTTGAACGCCTTCGCGTATAATTGTCGAAAATGCTGTAATTGAGGCATTGCTAAGCGCAGTCGTTTCATTTGTTATTACTGATAGGAAATCTCCTTGTCTCTTTTGAGAATAATATCCAGGAGAAAAACTTGTCAATTTTGCAAATACTTCATCACGAATTGATTTGATTATTCCTTCTTCATATTTTACGGCAGTAATGCTTCCTAAATATTTGAATAAATTTTTTAATATAAAGGCAATAATTATAACAACACTCAATTTCACAAGACTCCGCATTGGATTGCCAGGAGCAACAACCATTCGAGTTATAAAATCGAAAAAGTTATTCTTAAAATTATCAAGTGGATTTGACATTGCATTTGCTGCACCCGTGGGAATGCTATTGCCTGAAAATATAATTTGGAATACAGGTTTTATTAATGTTACAGTGAAAGTGTTTAACAATGAAAATATTATATTCATTGCTAAAGCTAATGCAATTAGTCCAAGGAAGGGCTTAATAAAACGAAAAGATTGAACATATAATGATTTATCTTTTTGTGTATCTTTTGCCACTTTTTCTATTGTCTCTTGAATTTGACTTTGACGTATTAAATGACTTTGAAACTTTATTTTTTGATGATTTTCGGAAATTTAGATTAACTTTTTTATGTGGTTCTACAGTTTTGGATATATCACGTTTTTTAATATTAATTTTGGATTTATCTTTCTTTTGTCCCTCAAATACAATTACATATTCGACCTTTATTTTTTGATCTTTGAGCTTTTGATAAAGTTCAGCAAATGTGCCACGCTGATGAGATTCAGATGATAATGTTAAATTCATACCAATATAGGCATTTCTATCGGGTATAATATCGTTAAAAGCTTTAAGCAATACTTTCAAGCGATAAGGAGTATCGAGAACAATTACCGTTCGCGGTTCGTGTGAAAGATATTTTATTTGATTGCGGCGTTCTTCATCAATTCTACTTAGAAATCCTGCATATAGGAATTGATTTGTCGAAAATCCGCTGCAAATTAAAGCCGATACAACTGAACTTGCACCTGGGACAGGGGTTATTTTAATGTTTTCATTAATACAAGCTCGAACAAGCTGATAGCCTGGATCGGCAAGCACAGGTGTGCCATCATCAGAAAGCAACCCAATATTTTTACCTTGCTTCAATAAGGTTATAATTTCGGGAACTTTTTCGGCTTCATTATGCTCATTTAAAGAATCAATGGGTTTATCAAGACGCAATTGATAAAGATGATGAGCTGTAATTTTCTTCTCTTCGCCAAGCACAAGGTCCACTTTTCCAAGCACATCAGCGGCACGAAATGTAAAATCTTTATTATTACCAATAGGTGATGCAACAAGATAAAGCGTTCCGTACTTTTGCTTTTGATTACTCTCTATGTTATTTTCCATTAATTATATTTTTGAATTCAATTGCCTCATCCCATTCAGGTCGCAATTTTATAGCCCAATCAATCATTTTTAGAGCTTGCTCAGGAAATCCAAGTTCATAATAAACCATTGCTGCACCATAGCAAGCTTCTGCATTTTCGGGATTTTCTTTTAAGGCAAGTTCATAGACGTCGAGTGCATCAAAATAATTTTCTTTTGTAGATAAAAATAAATTTCCACCAATAACAAGCAAATCATCTAATCCAAATACAAGAGTGGAATTATATTTTTCATATTTCCAATTATCTAATAAATAAGTATTAATCTCAAATCCTTCTGTTGAATTTTCAGTTAAATATGCCAATTGTAAATTTATGTATTGCAAGTCATAATCAATTCCGTAATCATTTTTGTAATTTTCAATTAAATATTTTGCTTTACTGAAATTCTGAGCAAATATTTCAGTTTGTATCATCCTTTTTAAAATATGCTTTTTGTAAATATCATTGTTTATTTTGTTAATATTAATATTTTCATAAACTTGCTTTGATTTATCAAATTCTTCTTTTGCAAAATAATATTCTGCAATTCCTAAAGAAATATACTCATCATTATAATCAGGCAAATTTTTATCAGCTTCAAAACGAGTAGTTGTATTATAAAATTGGTCAATTAGTGAGAACATTTTTAGAGAGGCTCGCCGCCAATTCCAATATTTACGAGCATAACCAGATGCAATTAATCCCATTTGCAAAATAACTGAAGGTGTTTTATAAATTGCTTTGAAAATTTCGACTAAATGTTCTAAATCAGGTTCGAGTAAGAATGCTTCACCAGTCAATTCCTTGCCATCAAGCACATTACCAATCGATTTAGGTTCGGCATCAATTTTCCAGGCAAATTCCTCACGCACAAAATCTTCTGTTGCTCCCCCATCGGTTACTATAACAGGCAAACCGCAAGCCATTGCTTCCAGGGTTGGCAAAGAAAACCCCTCTCCACGATATGGCGAAACAAACACATTGCAACTTCGATAAAGCGACGCCATCTCTTGCTCTGTCAGGTACTCTGTTATATAGATTATTTCAGGTGAATTAGGATTGCTTTGAATATTATGTATCATATTTTCAGCTGTCTGCCCCTTATAAAAGCTTTCTCCTCCCATATCCTTAATAATCAAGCATACATCGTCCTCATTTGTAAATGATTTTATATATGATTGCAAAAGAATATCAATGCCTTTGCGGTATGTTGTTCCACCAACATAAAGGAATTTCAATTTTTTATTAGTGTTTAATGGATATTTATTTCCATTAGGAGTAAATATATCGGGGTCAATACCATTCGGAACTATTTGTACTTTATTAGAATCTATCCCTGATTCAATTATGCATTGCCGAGAATAATTTGAAGGAGTCCAAATTTGGTCGGCATTTTGAAAAATAGAAGCAATTTCTTTTGTCAATTGAGTAAATTCCCAAGGTTGCATAATAACCCATTTTGCGCCTGCGGGAGGTTGAGCTTTGGGTGGCCATTGGTGACGAATCCAAATATACGGCAATCGACTAATTTCTTGAGATACCTCTGGTTTGTATCGTATGTCATTTTGTGCTAATTTTCGGTATTTCTCTGATATTTCATAAGAAAATTGGTCGGTTTCATAAGGTACAATTGTAAGATTTGCAACGCCTGAATCAATTATATTTGAACAATGTTCCCGATTTATCAATGCAAGAGAATGATACACAAATTGCGATCCTTCCCAAACGATATTTAATTGAGGATTGAAATGATTTTTGTTTTGTTCAAATGATTCTTTTGATTCATTTTGTTGATTTCCTTTATAATCAACTACTTGCTCAAGCAATTGCAAATCATAATCGCTTTGTTCAGTGCTTTCTTTTGCTGTAATTTCTCTTTCAATATTTTGTTCAATATTTTGAGGAACAAAGCTTTGTGGAATTTTTTTACCTCTTGCAATAAAATTAATATTAATGAAACCGCGATTGGAGGAGGTTTCTTCTTCCTCGAAAAACACAAGTTCTAATCCGACTTTTGAGAAAAGCTGATTGATGAAATCTTTGTCAAATCCAACACAATGATAATCCCCAGGGTTTGTCTGCCCGCCATAAATCATATACGAAACTGTATCGGCATCCCAGGTACCCTGTAAATATGTTTGAGCTTGCTTTTTTAAAGATGGTGAGCGAATAATAATCTCTCCATTTGGTTTCAGTACCCGCGTCCATTCTTCAAGAATTTTTTCAGTATCACGGTGAGAGAAATGTTCAAGAATATCGCTAGCAAGAATTAAGTCGGCACAATTATCTGGTAAGGAAAGCGAGCGAATATCCATATAGATTACATTAGGATTATCGCTATATAAATCAATATTTAGAAAGCCCTCACGAACATCATTTCCGCAACCAAGATTCAAAAATAAAGGAAAAGGCAAGGGGTCAGGTAATGATCCACTTGCCTTTTGATTAGAAAATCCGCCGCTAAGTCTTTCGTTAAAAATAAGTCGATTAGGTGGAATATCAGCCATAATATGTTTTTAACGAAACAATAGCAAAAACTATTCCATTGCTTCAATCATTTCCGCAATAATGAAATTCAAGCCATTTTTGACTTTTGTTTTTCCGACTATTCCCACCTTCTTATTAAATGCGTATTTAGCTAATTTTTTACCTGCAAAAGAACCATCTTCATTCAATACAAAATAAATTTTTGCTTTTGAACCTGTACCAACCATAAATACAAATGGGGTACCGTGAGCTACAGCTGTATCAGCTTCTGCTTTTGTCCATTGTTGAAAATTGCCTGTAGCTACTTCGTTTAAGCTAACCACCTTCCCTTGAATTGGCTTAGGAGACTTTTTTGTTGAAGATTGGGTTTGTGCAAATGTTGGCAAGCTAATTAATAATAATCCAACTAATAATAATCCAAGAATTCTTTTCATTATTTCCTCGCTTATTTGTTTACATTGATTTTTATATCTTGCGAAATTGCGGGTACTTTTGCATAAGGAACACCAGTAACTTTTTGATATGAGATTTCAAATTCGACGTACCGATTTGGTGAAGTGCCTTGCAAGAATGATCCATTTTTGTATTTCACAAGTACTTTTGCGTAGTTATAATCTGTTTTCCCAGCTTGTTTGAATCTCACAATTATAACAAAGCTTGAAGAAAATTGAGTTAAATCAATGCTTCTTTCAGCAAAACCTTTTGAGCTGAGTGCTTGGCTATCAAATACGTCATCTAAGCTCTCTACTGTATAGATGTCATTTGCTATTTCAGTAACGCCTGGTTGAATATTGTAATTATAATCAATAAGTCTTGCAGAAGCCAGAATTAACTTACCATTACGGGTATCAAGTCCAAGATTCCATACACCTCCATTTGAGACTTTTGCTGATTTAGGTCCATCACCAACAGGGTCAAAAATTACTAAACCGCTACCATAATCAGAAGCTGTTTCATAAATCCAAATTGGAGCATCGTTTTGATTGCGTGTAAATCGTGTTGCGGGAGACCATTGCACTTTTGCAGTGTCATCGCTTACTGTCCCATCAGTAAATTTTGCAACAATTGCGAATGTGTAAATAGTTCCTTCAATCAAATTACTTACTTCAACAGAAGAAACACCTTTATTGATATTAAACGGTTGGATTGGATATACTCCTCCTGATACTGTAAGAACGTATTTGTCAAAGTTTGAATTAGATTCGCTTGTGGATGGTGTCCATCTTAATAGAACAGATGTATTGCTTTTCGATGTTGCCTGAAGATTTGTCGGTGCAGCAGGCTTATCTGTCGGATTTACTGGATTATCATTGTCCTCGCATGCAGTAATTGCAAACATTACAGCAATGAACAAGAAAATTAAATTACGTGTCTTCATATAAACTCCTTATATTAAAAAATAATAATTTATTCAAAATTACAAAAAAGATAATTAAAAATCCAAATTTTAAATAAATAAATATGGTTTCCAATTATCTTCTTCATTATTCAGATTCTGCTTAATAAAGAACAAATGGTTTGGTTTTTTTGGTATAGCCAGCAATTTCATTCCCGCTTCCTCAGGGGTGCGATTACCTTTTTTATTATTACAGGTAACGCACGCTGTCGCAAGATTTTCCCATGTATCTGTTCCTCCCCGAGAGCGTGGAATTATATGATCTACTGTCAATTGCACATTTTTTTTCCCACAATATTGACATTGCATTCCATCACGACGGAAAATATTTTTTCGCGATAGATCAATGTTTTTATATGGTCGCCGAAACGCCGTGTGAAGTCTAATAACACTCGGGTATGGAAAATTACGCGATATTGAATGCAATACAGCACCGTTGTTGGTTTCTATCATCTCGGCTTTATCAAGGTAAAGCAATATAATTGCTTTCTTTGTATTTGTAACGCTTATAGGTTCATAATTTTGATTAAGGACAAGCACTCTGCGATTTAGCTTACTATTTCCATCTTTTATTCCCAAGTGAAAATAATCTTCCCCTTTTGATATTTCAAAACTGAAAATGAACCTCCTTTATAAAAGTTTAAAGTTTAAAGTTTAAAATTATTTCAAAAATACAAAAAAATAATTAAAAAATAACTATTCTATGATCAATCTTAGGATTTTAATAAATTAATTGTTAAATTAATCGTTGATTAAATAATTTAATGCAAAAAAATGGAAACTCATATAAAAAGACTAACTTTTTTGGGTAAATATCTTACAATATGGATTTTTGCAACTATGCTCATCGCCATTATAATAGGATATTTATTCCCACAATTTGCTGGATTTATTAGTAAATTTCAAAAAGGAACAACAAATATACCAATAGCAGTTGGATTAATTTTGATGATGTATCCGCCACTTGCAAAAGTCAAATATGAAGAGCTCCCCGATGTCTTCAAAAACATAAAGATTCTTACTCTTTCGCTTATTCTAAATTGGGTTATTGGACCAATAATTATGTTTTTGCTTGCAATTCTATTTTTGCATAATTATCCCGAATATATGGCGGGACTTATTTTAATTGGACTTGCTCGATGCATTGCAATGGTAATAGTGTGGAATGAACTTGCGGGAGGTGACACTGAATATGCTGCGGGATTGGTAGCATTTAATTCAATATTTCAAGTGTTTTTCTTCTCGGTTTATGCTTACACATTCTTATTTGTATTACCATCAATATTGGGCATTCAAACATTTAAGGTTAATATAACAATTGGGCAAATTGCTTCAAGCGTATTTATATATTTGGGTATTCCTTTTATTGCAGGTATGGTAACTCGATTTACATTAATCAAATTAAAAAGTAAGTCTTGGTATGAGCAAAAATTTATCCCAAAAATTAGCCCCATTACCCTTATTGCCCTTTTGTTTACGATCCT
>DAOTPH010000028.1:0-13567 GCA_035451765.1 Bacteroidota bacterium
ACTTTAGATTATAATTATTATAATGATTACAATAATTATAATGAACATATTTGGAAAAGTACACAAAGGCAATATTTTGTGAAATTTCAATATTTATTTCAAATTTAGAGAATGATTAAATTCTTATTCTACCCATATTAGTTCATCCGGAGCATTTGTAAGCCATTCAGGACCATTTGCAGTAACGTGGACATCGTCTTCTACACGCATACCGAATTTCCCGGGCAAATAAACACCTGGCTCAATAGCAACAACAGAATCCTCAGGCAATATTTGATCATCTTTACGGAAAGTAATTACTGGGTCCTCGTGTTCTAATAATCCAATACCATGCCCGAGGGAATGTTTGAAATTATCACCAAGTCCTGCATCAGCGATGATTTTCCGAGCAATATTATCTAAATATTTACCATTAACAGCAGGGAGAATGCTATTAATTGCTTGGACTTCTGCTTCGCGAAGCATTTTATAAATTGATTGTTGGTACTTAGTAGGTTTAGCTCCCACGCAAATTGTTCGAGTTATATCGGAGCAAAAGCCATTAACTTTAAACCCATAATCCATCAAAACAATATCTCCCTTACGAATCCTTTTATTTGTTGGTGCTCCGTGAACCAATGCACCACGCTCGCCACTTGTGACAATTATATTAAAAGCGTCATCTTCAGCACCAAGCAAACGACCACGATACGTAATTTCAACTGCGACATCGTGTTCACTCATACCGGGCTTGATAATATTGAGAATTTGATTAAATACCGCATCGCTAATTTGGCAAGCTTTTCTGATATTTTGGATTTCCTCTGGGGATTTAGATTGCATAAATGGTTCTACTAAGCTAGGAGTGGGTTTGAATTCTAAAGGGCGTAATCTATTTCGTGTCTCCACAGCTTCGAAATAAGATAATCTATCTGCTTCAAAGGCTAATGTATCTATATTTTGCAGAATTTTTGATTCAAGAACATAATTCCATAAATCTCGTGTAATATGAGTATGCAAATTTGGAAGAGGATAAAGTTCGGTTTTAATTTGTTCTTCGTATCTGTCATCTGTAATAAAGTGGATTTCATCTTGCATAATAAAAAGATGGGCAGAAGATCCCGAAAAATTTGTCAAATAATGAATATTTGGAAGATAACAAACATAAATACCCTGTGCTTTTTCAGTTTCAAGTGCAAAGCGGATCTGTTCTAATCTAAATTTAATTTTATCAGAAAGAACAGGTATATTTTTTTGGGCGTCATTATGTCTATGATATGGACGCTTTGGCTTTGGAATTGACTCAAACGAGTTATTTTCAGGAGAATTTAAAGATTTATCAGTATAGGACTTTGACATATAAATCCTTTATTTATAATACATTAAAAAACTATTTTATTCCTTTATACGAAATAATTGGGCGATTCTTTAGTAATAACAACATTATGTGGATGAGATTCAATTACACTTGCGTGAGATACCTTAATAAATCTGCCATTCTGTTTTAATTCTTGGATGTTGTGAGAGCCTGTATAGCCCATTGCTGCACGCAATCCACCCGTTAATTGAAAAATAGTTTCCGACACATTCCCTTTATATGGCACACGACCCTCAATTCCTTCAGGTACAAATTTCGAAATTTCTGCTTCAACATCTTGAAAATATCTATCTGCTGAGCCTTGGCGCATTGCATCAGTTGAACCCATTCCCCGATAAATTTTATATGCGCGTCGCTCAAGAATTATCTTTTCGCCTGGACTTTCTTCATGACCTGCAAGCATATTGCCAATCATTACAGTATCAGCACCGCCAACTATAGCTTTTGCTATATCGCCTGTTTGCTTAATTCCACCATCCGCAATAATTGGTATGCCTTTCTTTGATGCAACTTCCGCTACATTCATAACGGCGCTTAATTGCGGAACACCAATTCCGGTGACAACTCGCGTAGTGCATATTGAACCTGGACCAATTCCAACCTTCAATCCATCTGCTCCCGCTGCTATTAAATTCTCTGCTGCTTCAGCTGTTGCTATATTCCCCGCAATTACAGGCAAATGTGGATGAGATTTCTTAATTTGCTTTAACATTTGAATCACGCCAAGGGAATCGCCATGAGCTGTATCAATAAATATTATATCGACATTCGCTTCAATTAAAGCATCGACTCGGTCCATTGTATTTGCAGCAATACCAACAGCAGCACCAACCCGCAAATGTCCTTCACTATCTTTTGCTGCATTTGGAAATTGCTTTTTCTTTTGAATATCTTTGAACGTTATCAACCCTCGCAATATATGCCTTCTATCGACAATTGGCAATTTTTCAATCCTATGTCGTTGCAATATTACTTCTGCTTCCTCAAGTGTAGTGCCAACAGGTGCAGTAATCAGATTATCTTTTGTCATTACATCAGCTAATGGTATGTTATAGTCAGGATTAAAACGCAAATCCCGATTTGTAATAATTCCCACCAATTTGCCTTTTTCATCTATTATTGGGATGCCCGAAATTTTATATTTATTCATTTGATTTATTGCATCGCCAACAGTATTATCAGGTGAAAGAGTAATTGGTTTGCTGATCATTCCACTTTCAGAACGTTTGACTATTGAAACTTCTTCAGCTTGGCGTTCGATGGTCATATTTTTATGAATTACGCCCAATCCACCTTCCTTTGCTATTGCCTGAGCCATACTGGACTCAGTTACTGTATCCATTGCAGCAGAAATAATAGGAATATTAAGTTTTATATCTTTAGTTAAATATGTTTCTATATTTACTTCTCTTGGCAATACCTCGCTATGACGTGGTAGTATCAAAACGTCATCGTAAGTTAATGCTTCACTAATAATTTTATCTATAAACATCTATTTTTATGAATTCAAAACTTTTAATTTACTTTGTTCATACAGAATATCTTTTTGGATATTCTCTTGCTTTTCAAAATTAGATTGATTTTTTAATGAGCTTAATTGCTCAAGAATTTTGTTTATTTCAGTGCTATTAATTTCTTCTTTTGATGCAATTCTTTCTGCAACTATAGAAATAGAATTATTCATTACCTCAACAAATCCACTTCTAATAGCATAAAGTAAGGAATTTCCCGTGTCATCCACTATTTTAATAATACCTGGATCCAGCAATGAAAAAATTGGAGCATGGTCATAAAGTATCTCAAATGGAGCAAGGCTACCTGGGACAAACACGGCTTGTGCTTTGCCACGATATATATATTTTTCAGGCGATACAATTTCAACATCTAATAATTTATCGCTCATAATTAATTTTGATTTTTATATCTATCAAATACTTCGTCAATTGTGCCCGCATAAGTAAATAAATCTTCAGGTATATCATCAGTTTTGCCATCAAGTATAGCACGGAATCCTGCAATTGTATCAGCAATTTTTACATACCTTCCTTCATAACCAGTGAATTGCTCTGCAACAAAGAATGGCTGAGAGAAAAATCTTTGAATCTTTCTTGCTCTATATACTGCAAGCTTATCTTCATCAGAAAGCTCATCCATACCAAGAATATTGATAATATCTTGCAAATTTTTATATTGTTGCAAAATTTGCACGCATTCAGTTGCTGTATTATAATGATCTTCACCAATAATCAAGGGATCCATAATTCGAGAAGTAGAATCCAATGGATCCACAGCAGGATAAAGTCCAAGCTCAGCAATTTGTCGAGAAAGCACAGTTTTTGCATCAAGGTGAGTAAATGTATTTGCAGGTGCAGGGTCAGTTAAATCATCTGCGGGAACATAAACGGCTTGCACAGAAGTAATAGAGCCACGTTTTGTGGATGTGATACGTTCTTCCAACTCGCCAAGCTCAGTCGATAAAGTTGGTTGATAACCTACAGCAGATGGCAATCTACCAAGCAATGCAGAAACTTCAGAGCCAGCTTGAATAAATCTAAAAATATTATCAATAAATAATAGCACATCACGGCCACC
Organism: Bacteroidota bacterium; assembly: GCA_035451765.1. GTDB lineage: Bacteria > Bacteroidota > Ignavibacteria > Kapaibacteriales > UBA2268 > UBA2268. Next base: position 3,950 of record DAOTPH010000028.1, read on the forward strand.
CTCATCCCTCAAATACTCTGCAGTAGTCAAAGCGGTCAATCCTACTCTTGATCTTGCCCCAGGAGGTTCATTCATTTGGCCAAATACCAATACTGTTTTCTCAAGAACTCCTGAATGTGTCATTTCCAAATATAAATCATTTCCCTCACGTGTGCGCTCCCCTACTCCTCCAAAGCAGGAATATCCCTCATGGAACTTAGCAATATTATGAATCAATTCCTGAATAATAACCGTTTTGCCAACTCCTGCTCCACCAAATAGTCCCGTTTTCCCACCTTTTGTGAAGGGCTGAATTAAATCTATAACTTTAATACCTGTTTCAAACATTTCCTTTTTTGTACTTAATTCTTCAAATTCGGGGGCGGGACGGTGAATAGGATAGGTTGTTTTAGCTTTTATTTCGCCTTTCCCGTCAATAGGTTTGCCTGTTATATTCATCATTCTGCCTAATAATTCTGTGCCGACAGGCACCGATATTGGTCCGCCTGTATCAAATACTTTCATACCACGAACCAACCCATCGGTTGTATCCATTGCAACAGCACGTACTCTATTTTCGCCCAAATCTTGCTGAACTTCGCAAACCAATGTCTGCTCGGTTCCATCGGGAAGCGTGCGAGGAATCTCCAATGCGTTATATACAGATGGAATATTGCCCTCGCTAAATTGAACATCGACTACTGGACCAATTATCTGGATTAGAGTTCCTTCATTCATATTATACCTAATGAATTTGAAAAATTGTAGAAAAAAATATTACAAAATTACAAAAAAATGAATAGAATTGTGTAAATTATCTTATTTCTTATTTGAATTGTTTATTTATCAATTACTATAATACATATTCGTCAATTCAAATAATTTATGAAATAGATAATAAAATGCTTGATTTTTTAAAGAAAATCTTACCTAATAAAAAAGAAAAAGATATTCAGAAATTAGTTCCCATTGTTGAGGAAATTAATAGATATTATGAGCAATTAGATTCATTATCTGATGAAGAATTAAAAAATAAAACCCCCGAATTCAAGCAAAAAATTCGAGAAGCAGTTGCCGATTTGGAAGATGAAAAGGAGCAACTGTTGGCTCAATTGCGTGAAAGCGATCTTTCATCAGATGAAATAATTGAACTAAATGACCAAATTAAAAAATTAGACAAAGAAATTTTCGAACGTGTAGAGGAAATTCTAGAGGAAATTCTCCCCGAAGCTTTTGCTGTCGTTAAGCAAGCTTGCAAACGCCTTGTCGAGCAACAATATCATTATGAATACACAGGACATTCTGCAATATGGGATATGATCCCTTATGATGTACAATTGATGGGTGCAGTTGCCCTACATCAAGGAAATATTGCGGAAATGGCAACAGGCGAGGGCAAAACTTTAGTTGCTGTTATGCCACTTTATTTAAATGCACTTGCGGGCAAAGGCGTTCATCTTGTTACAGTTAATGATTATCTTGCACGTCGTGACAGCGAATGGATGAAGCCGGTGTATGATTTCCTAGGCGTCACAGTTGGCTCGTTACAAACAAATATGGATACAGAAGAGCGAAAGCGTATCTATAACCTTGATATAATTTACGGTACTAATTCAGAATTTGGTTTTGACTATTTACGTGATAATATGGTTGTGGATATGGACCAAATTGTCCAGCGACCACATTGGTATGCAATTGTCGATGAAGTAGATAATGTGTTGATTGATGAAGCAAGAACACCATTGATTATTTCTGGACCCGTAGGAAGTCAAGACCAGAAATTTGATGAGATGAACCCCCGAGTGAAACGCTTAGTGGATGCACAAATAAGCCTTGTTAATCAAATTACAATGCAAGCAGAGCGTTTGCTCCAATCTGATAAAAAAGAGGATAGAGAACAAGCGGGCATATTGCTGGTACGCGCTCATCACGGATTACCAAAGCATAAAAGACTGCGAAAATTATTGCAAGAAGGCGATAATCTCAAATTTATGCAAGAGACCGAACTATTTTATATGCGAGAGCAAAATAAGCGAATGGGCGAAATAAATGATGAGCTTTATTATGTCGTTGATGAAAAAAATCATCAAATTGACATCACAGATAAAGGTAGGGCAATGCTTGTCACAGGCGACGAGGATCCTGATATGTATGTCATTCCCGATATTGCAGCTGAACTAAGCAAAATCGAGGGCGATACAACTTTGACACCCGCTGAGAAGCAAAGGAAAATCGATGAAGTGCATTTGCTTTTTGCTGAACGAAGTGATAAAATTCATACTATTTCTCAATTGCTTATGGCATATTCTCTCTATGAAAAAGATGTGGATTATGTTGTACAAGATGGAAAGGTTCAAATTGTTGATGAATTTACAGGGCGTATACTTGAGGGGAGGCGCTATTCTGAGGGTTTGCACCAGGCAATTGAAGCAAAGGAACACGTTAAGGTTGAGCGTGATACTCAAACGCTTGCAACTATTACATTGCAAAATTACTTCCGTTTATATAAAAAATTAGCAGGTATGACAGGAACTGCCGAAACAGAAGCAGCAGAATTCCAAAAAATTTATAATTTGGATGTAATTGTCATACCAACAAATAAACCTATTATCAGGGAAGACCGCGATGATTTAATTTATCGTACAAAGCGCGAAAAATACAATGCAATAATTGAAGAGATTAAAAAGATTATTGCCGAAGGAAGAGCTGTACTTGTCGGAACTACTTCAGTTGAAGTTTCTGAAATCCTTAGCAAAATGCTAACTCGTCAAAAAATAAAACACAGTGTTTTAAATGCCAAAAACCACGAGCGTGAAGCAGAAATTATCAAGAATGCGGGAACAAAGGGTACAGTCACAATTGCAACTAATATGGCAGGTCGTGGCACTGATATAAAACTTGATGAAGATGTAAAGAAAAATGGCGGACTTGCAATAATCGGTTCCGAACGGCACGAAGCACGCCGTATTGATAGGCAATTACGTGGTCGTGCAGGGCGTCAAGGTGATCCAGGAACAACACAATTCTTTATTTCTCTCGAAGATAATTTGATGCGTTTATTTGCTGCGGAGCGTATTGCAAAATTGATGAATTCTTTCAAAATGCCTGAAGGCGAACCAATTCAGCATCCCTTGATTACAAAAACTGTCGAAAATGCCCAAAAGAAAGTCGAAGAAAACAACTTCTCAATTCGCAAGCATTTGCTTGAATATGATGACGTTATGAATCAGCAACGTGAAGTTATATACACTCGACGACGTGCTGCGCTGCGTGGCGATAGATTGAAAGGCGAACTTTTTGAATATGTTGAAGAACTTGCTGAAGAATGGTATGAGGAATTCCATCCAACTCACGATTTGCAAGGATTGAAGAATAAAATTCGCTCGGTTCTGCTTTGCGAAATTCAACTAAAGGAAGAAGATTTCACCGAAATGAAAATGGAAGATTGCGTCAAAATAATACTTAATTCTGCTGAAGATTTTTATAACCGTAAAGAGCAAATGCTTGGCAAAGAATATATGATGCAATTGGAAAAATATGCAGTACTTCAAACTATCGATGATAAGTGGAAAGAACATTTGCGAATGATGGATGAAATTAAGGAAGGTATCTACTTACGTTCTTATGGGCAAAAAGATCCATTGCTTGAGTATAAACAAGAAGCATTCAGACAATTTGTAGAATTAATTCACGATATAAATCTTGAAGCGGTTTCTGTTGCATTTAAATTCTTCCCACAAATTGTGCAAGTTCAAGAAGCGGAGGTCGCGCGCTCTCAAAGCCGCCGAGCAAGAAATATTCCCGCTGTTCGCTCAAATAATTTGTCAGGACAAGGTATGAAATATGGTAGAGATGAAGCAGCATTGAGTTTGGTCACTGCGTCTGCCTCAGCTCCACAAGTTGAAGAACAAGAAGGCGCCCGAGCTGTTGCTGTGGAAACATATAAACGTGACCATGCTAAAATTGGTCGGAATGACCTATGCCCTTGCGGAAGTGGTAAGAAATATAAAAATTGTCACGGTAGAAATCTTAATTAAGTATATTTAAATTCTTAAATACAGTAAGTTCAATCCCGAGGGGTAAATCGTAAAATTTATCGGAACTTGTGGAATTAAATATTGGGATTTGCATTCTTAAACTTGATTGAATGAATAATCCTTTTGCTATGCTAAAATCATAAGCAAGAAATAACTCAGGCAGAACATTAAAATTTTTGAAATCAGGAAGTTGCAGATTTTTTATGTCGCGCTTTGTGCTGCCATCAATATAATGTTCAAAATCAGGTGATAGAATTTCTTCGGTTGCAGTTGCAGATGATGATAATAGAAATAGCGAGGTAATTTGAGCACCCACCGAAAAATAGGAATTTAATATGCGGTATTTTCCACCTATTGATATCCCTAGATAATCCCTACTTGATTTCATATTTGTGCGATATGTAGCAAACCAGTTATCCGCACCATTTGAACGGGGATAAGTCATATCTTGAGAAAAATCAGTTTTCAATGAGCGATAAAAGACATTACCAAATACTGCAATTATGGGTTTCTCCCAATATTGAAATGATACGTTTAGCTGATTTACATATCCATTTCCTTTTTTGAAATTTAATGAATAAACATTATTCTCAAAAAAAGAGAAATCGCCAAAATTATTATTGTAGCTAAAAGTATATCCCGCGCCTATAAATGCTCGGGGAATTTTGTAAGGTAATCGTGCTGAATATTCCCAATCAAAGCCTTGGCTATGCAATTCGATAGAACTCAATATTATTAAAAATGTTAAGGATAATCTTTTCAATTTACTCAGTATTTTATAAATCTTTGATAAATAGGTTTGGAATTTGAATAAAGCACAATTAAATACATACCTGTTGGCTCCATTGCAAAATCTTGCGATATATTATAATCACCCGCTTCGATTTTGCCATAATCATTTTGCAAAATTATATTACCATAATAATCATAAATATCTAGTTTCAAATTAGTTGTACCCTCGCACCATAATTGAATATCGATTTTATCTTTCACAGGATTAGGGGATAATGATTTTATTTGGACAGTCGGCTTGACAATTGGATATGCTTTCATATTAATGCCACCAACAGAATCAATTTCAAAATAACCGTTTTTTATATTTTCTTTTGGAATACGCAAGGCATAATCGCAATATTGATTTCCAAATCTTGGATTTAAAAAACTAATTAATGTTGAAGGTGCATTCCCAAGATATATTTTAAATTGTAATTTAATTAACACTTTATTATCATAAAAACGTGATGTAGGGGGCTTTTTTATAAAAATTGCTAAATAACCGCTTGAATCCTCGTTAATTAATATCTTTTCAATTGGTTCCTGACTAGCAGTGCCTTGATTTTTATATCCAACATATTGCAAAATTGAACGATTATAATAAATTGTATCGCTAAAATTTGATGAATACACAATATTTGAATCCACCATAATTGGTATTTCTATAATCGAACCTGGCATACTTTTATAATCACCTATAGAAATTGATGTCGCTGTGGGCGCAACCGATGACCCCATCAATCCAATTTTTGTAGTATCAATTTTATTTTCGGAATTGCTAATCAGAAGCAAATCCGCAGTGAAAACTTTTGATAATATTGGTGAAAATGTAATTATAATACTATCTTTACTTTTTGGAGGTATTGAAAGCTCTGTTTTATCAGTTGTAAAAGTAAATTTCGGCATATCGTTTTCAATAAGTATCTGCGAAATATGTAAAGTATCATTTCCCAGATTATGAATGTATAAAGTTGTATCGCTTATGGATTCGCAATATGGCAAGTATTGATAAATCGTTGGAAACTGAATTAGAATCGATGAAACGGCAATCAACGGCTCTATTGCTTTTCCAACTATATAAAACACGATTTTATTTGCACTCGCGGGTGCATATTTAATATTTCTTTGAGATATGTCGCTTGTAATTTCGTATCGAAAAACAAAATTTCCGATATTATTAATTTTTATTTCAAAAGAAAAATCTGCTGTCCCATTTTGTGCAATACTTGAAGGATTATCTTTAATTTTTCTAAGGATTTGCGAGCTGATATTCAAATATTCCTCAGTTATTTGTTCATCAGTGCTATTAAATGGAATGTTTCCATAATTTTTTATTTGTGCATTTATTTTCAATAACTTATTGGTTTGAATATTGCCGAGAAATATAGTATCATTTCGAAAATCATAATTTGCATAATTAAGTCTTATATCTTGTTTGACACCAACTCCTTGCAGTTTGCAAATCGCCTTCTGAATTGAATCGGGATAAGTATCAATAAAAGGTTTATATGCTAATTCTACACGTCCGCTATCAACCCCCATATCAAGTGGTGCATATTCAAATTGCCACGTTAAAGATTCACCTTTATATCTAAAAACGGGATTTATTGAATAAAAATGAGGGAAAAATTCATCGGTTGTCAGTTGTGGAGATAAAAGTGTAAATTTCTGGTCTATAAGTGATACGGAATCTTTTAGCACAGATTTCACACGCCACGTCAAACTTTCCTTTACAGTAGAATTAATATAAACTGAGTCGAAATTTAGTAAATCCTCATATCCATCAATAGCTTTATTTGTTTTTTTTGCTTTTAAAAAAAACATTTTGCCATAAACAAGACTTGTATCTGTTATTTTTGAAAAGCCAACCTGCATAAATGTATGGTACCATCCCAAAGGATTAGTAAATAAATCTGTACTTGCATTATACTGAATCAATAATGTGGTGCTTGCCTTTGCGGGCATATTTATTGGAAAGCGAGGTGCTATATTTTTAAATGAACGAAATTCATCCACAAACGTTTCATTAGGATCACGCAAAATGCCAAATGTTGGCATAACTTCATAAATTATAAAGTTATTATTTGTTAAATTTTCTATATGAAATGCCTCAATAAGAGAATCCCCCACATAGCAAGGTCCAAAATTTACAACTGTATCAGCGGGATAACTAATTGAGTAAATTTTGCCAATGTCCTGGGAAAAAAGAAAACCAGGCAGGAAAAAAAAGAATAATATTATTAACTTTTTTATCAATTTCTCAAAATATAATAGTTCAAAATTATAAAATTTACATTTTATAATGAATATTGAACTTCTTTTTTCATCTGTCATTCCTGCGGAAATACGAATCTATTTCACCGAACTATGTGGCAAAAATGGCTTAATGCAAATTCCAATAATCACGGTCGAGTGTGCGATATTGAATTGCCTCGCTAATGTGAGCGGGTTCAATGCTATCTTTTTGCTCCAAATCTGCAATAGTGCGGGCAACTTTCAGAATTCTGTCGTAGGCACGCGCTGAAAGCCCCAGCCTTTCCATTGCCAATTTCAACAAATTTTGCGATGCACTATCCAATTCGCAATATTTACGAATCATTTTGGAAGTCATATCGGAATTTGTAAATACATTTTTATGATTTTTAAACCTTTGAAGTTGTATTTCTCGAGCTTTTAAAACACGTTGACGAATTGCCTCAGATGTTTCACCTGCTTTTTTCGATGATATATCAGAATAATTCACCGCTGGCACAACAATATGAATATCAATTCTATCCAGTAAGGGACCCGATATTTTGCTAACATATTTTTGAATTGCTGTTGATGAGCAAGTGCAAGCGTGGGTTGGATCGCCATAATGACCGCAAGGGCAAGGATTCATCGAGCAAACAAGCATAAAATTCGCAGGATAAACATCCGTTTGCTTTGTGCGTGAAATTGTAATACTACCATCTTCTAAAGGTTGCCTCAAAACTTCAAGAACATTGCGGGCAAATTCAGGCAATTCATCAAGGAATAAAACACCATGATGAGCAAGTGAAATCTCGCCTGGACGGATATTGCCAACGCCACCGCCAACAAGTGCTGCATCCGATATTGTATGATGTGGTGAACGGAAGGGTCGTGACGTCAGCAATGGCACATCCGATGGCAAAATTCCCGCAATTGAATGAATTTTTGTGGTTTCCAATGCTTCATCCAATGTTAATTGAGGCAGTAATGTTGGAATCCGCTTTGCAAGCATTGTTTTGCCCGAGCCAGGCGGTCCAATCATTAATATATTATGTCCACCAGCAGCCGCAATTTCCAAAGCTCGCTTTGCATTTTCCTGCCCCTTAACATCTGCCATATCAATTTGATGATTTACCTGTCCGTCACTAAATAATTGATTTACATCTACAATTTCGGGTGTGATTTCAATTTCTTCTTGCAGATATTTGAGTGCTTCCGAAAGATTTGAAATTGGAATTACTTCAATATCATTGACCAAAGCGGCTTCCCGAGCATTTTCCTTTGGAACTAATATGCGGCTAAATCCTTCTTGTTTTGCTCGCAATGTTATAGCAAGCACCCCGTGAATAGGACGAAGCGATCCTTCAAGCGCAAGCTCACCAATAAATAAAGTATTCTCATATTTTGTTGCATCAAATTCATAAGTCGCTGCAAGTATCCCTAACGCAATTGGAAAATCAAAACCGCTACCTTCTTTGCGTATATTTGCAGGCGCAAGATTGACAGTTATTTTCTTTGTGGGAAATTGCAATTCCATATTTTTAAATGCTGCTGCTACTCTCTCGCGCGATTCCTTCACAGCAGTATCGGGCAATCCCACAACTTGAAACGCAGGCAGTCCCGTATCGATATGTGTTTCTATTTCATTTATAAAAGCATTGATTCCATAGACGGAAGCAGAATAAAGTTTTGAATACATAGTTAAAAAATTTAGCTAATTACATTTCCTTCTTTGAAATACTTGTTTAAATAAAGCAAAATGTCATAATATGATAAAATTCCAATAAGGTGCTTATCCCAATCTACTACGGGCAAGCATTCATAACGATATTTTGTCATTAATTCCACAGCTTTTTGTATTGTATCCTCGGGATATAGAAAATGCAAATCTTTATTGATTAAATGCGCGTATTCGCTTATTGTATTTGCCTCAATTTCTTCTTCCTTTTCATTAAAATCATATAGATGGCGAAGCTTATACTCCTCCAATTTGCTTCTGCAAATAATCCCCACAAATTTGTCATCTTCTAATACAGGGAGATTGTGGATCTTTTCAACTTGGAAAATTTCATCAGCTTTAATCACAGGATCGTTAATATCAACCGTAAAGACATTCTTGCTCATTATTTCAGAGACATTAATATTTTTATTCATTTTTCATATACACCGTTATTTATAAAATATTTATAATATTTACTTACTTTTTTGTTTTAGACTATAATTTTTTTTCAAATTTAACAAAATGTTATAAATTAAATCAAAATACTGTAAATTTTTTCATTATTTTCCAAAAAAAGTGTAACAAAATTGATTTCCGATTGTCTTATAGGGGTTCAAAAGTGTAGGGGCAATTCATGAATTGCCCCTACAATATGTAGAGACGCAAAATTTTGCGTCTCTACTATGCTTTGCCAAAAATTTTTTCCTTATTTTTCAAAAAAAGTGTAACTTTTTCGATTTCCTATTGTCTTATAGTTACATAAATATGCAAAATTTGAAATTTAATAATTTATAATTTAGAATATTTATTGAACCTACGATTAAAATCGCAGGTTCAAAAGTGTAGGGGCAATTCATGAATTGCCCCTACATCCCC
>DAOTPH010000029.1:0-13548 GCA_035451765.1 Bacteroidota bacterium
TAGAACAGGTACAAGTTCCAAAGAACCAAAAGACAATCGATAATTTAAAAGCGGCGATTAAAGGTGAGACAACAGCAAATGCAAAATATACAGCATTTGCGAAGAAAGCATCAGAAGAAGGTTATACAAAGATCGCAAAATTATTTGAAGCAATTGCACACGCCGAATCCATTCATATTAACAATCACAAGGAAGTACTTGCAAATATTACAAAGGAACCTTATGTTATTACTCCCGATAGTTTTACAGTTGGCACAACAGAAGAAAATCTTGCAGATGCAATAAAAGGAGAAACTTATGAATCGACAACAATGTACCCTGAATTCCTTGAGCAAGCTAAAACAGATAATGAGCAAGGTGCTGTGACAAGCTTCGATTATGCACTACAAACTGAAAAGAAGCATAAACAAATGTATGAAAATGCGTTGCAAATGCTAAAAGATAAAAAAGAAAAGACGATGGTATCAACTTATTATATCTGCCCTAAATGTGGATATACTTATTTGCCAAATGAATTAACAGCATCGTGTATAGTTTGCGCAACTCCTAAAGAGAAATTTATAGTTTTTAAATAAACTTATATCTATAAGAAACTAACAAATGCAGTACATCTCAATCTTTTTTATTAATTATTCAAAAAATTTGAATATTATTTTTAATTTGCAATTATCAAAAAATATAAAGCAGGAGTAAAGTATGGATAAGACACTTAATAATCTTAGGACAGCTATAATAGGCGAGACAACAGCATCGCAAAAGTATGCTGCATTTTCGCAAAAGGCAAAACAAGAAGGGTATTTGAAAATTGCTATACTATTCGAAGCAGTTTCTCAAAGTGAAGCAATTCATGCAGCCAATCATAAACGAGTATTAGAGTATCTCTTGAAAGAGAAAGTTGAAATCGAACCAAACAAGTTCGAAGTAAAATCAACAGCAGAAAATTTGCAAAACGCAATCGAGGGCGAGACCTATGAAGTTGAAACAATGTATCCCGAATTTATTGAAATTGCAAAGCAAGAAGAAGTCAAGAGAGCAGTTGGGACATTTTCAGATGCATTAGCTTCAGAGAGAAAACATAAACCAATTTATGAAAATGCGTTAGCAATATTAAAGGCAAATAATGAAAGTACTATGCCATCGAAATATTATATATGCCCTGCTTGTGGATTTACTTATGATGAATACGATGTAAAAGACGTTTGCGAGGTCTGTGGTGTAAAAAAGGAGAAATTTTTAGAATTTCAATTATAGATTAGATTCCTAATCTATTATAAATATAGTCAACTTTTTCGAATATCTCATCGAAGGTGAATTGTTTCTCAATTTCTTCTTTGGTGAGATATTTTAATAATATCGCATTTTGCAATAAATTATCCTTGAAATTTGATTTTTCCTGCCAAGATTTCAAAGCTGATTTCTGAACTAATTCATAAGCTTCTTGGCGTGGCATACCTTTATTAGTAAGAGCGAGCAAAACTTTTTGAGAAAATATTAATCCGTGGGTAAGATTTAGATTTTTCTCAATATTTTCGGGATAAACAATCAATTTATCAAGTAGCTTAGTTGTGCGATTTAAGATATAATCCAATGTGACAGTTGCATCAGGGAAAATTACACGTTCCACAGAGCTATGAGATATATCTCGTTCGTGCCATAAAGCATTATTTTCCATTGCTGATACTGCATATCCGCGAAGCAATCGTGTCTGTCCTGTAATATTTTCCGCTGAAATGGGATTGCGCTTATGTGGCATTGCAGAGCTTCCTTTTTGGCCTGGTGTGAAATATTCCTCAGCTTCAAGCACTTCTGTACGTTGCAAATGACGAAGTTCAGTTGCGATTTTCTCAAGCATTGTTCCAACAATTGCAAGAGTATCAATAAAATAAGCATGATGATCACGTTGAATTACCTGATTTGTGATTAATGCCGGTTTCAATCCTAATTTCTCACAAACGTATTCCTCTACTTTTGGAGAGATATGCTCAAAGGTTCCAACAGCGCCATTGATTTTACCTATGCATATATCATTCATAGCAAATTTTAATCGTTCGATATTGCGAATACATTCATCATACCATAAAGCAAATTTCAATCCAAAGGTGATAGGTTCTGCATGGACGCCATGAGTTCGCCCAATAGCGGGCAAATATTTAAATTCATTTGCTCGGCGTTTCAACACAATGGATAATTTTTCTAAATCATCAAGCAATATTTCACCAGCTTGTTTGATTTGAACTGCAAATGCAGTATCAAGGACATCGCTGGAGGTCATACCAATATGAACGTAAGCTGACAAGTCTCCAATAGATTCCTCGAGATTTGTAAGAAAAGCAATTACATCGTGTTTAGTGGTTTCCTCAATTTCTGCAATCCGCTTTGCATCAATTTTTGCTTTTTGTCGAATGGTATTGGCAATATCTTTGGAAATTACTCCAATTTCAGCATTTGCATCACAAGCAAGTAATTCTATTTCGAGCCAGATATTATATTTATTTTCATCTGTCCATATTTTGCCCATTTCTGGACGAGTATAACGTGGTATCATATTTATCAAATTTTATTATTTACAAAAATACTGAAAATGATATTTTTAGATTTTATTTCTTCTGAGGTCGGGATTCAAATTTTGATTGTAATTCTTCGAGTTTGGATTTATTAGTAATAAGATTTGCAATTGCTTGTTTAATTTCTATTGTATTTTCCTCGAGTCCTAATTTTTGTGCAGTTGATTTAAGTTTATCAGAAGTAGCAGATAAATCTAATTTCGTTTCTTCGATTTTTTGCTGCTTAATTCGTTTCTGCTCCTCGGTTAAATTTAACGCAAGTTCTAACTTTGCGGAAAGCGGTGGTTGGACAGATTTAGGTTTGATTTGCTGTTTTTCTTCTTTTGTAGCTTTTATATTTTCAAGCACATCCGAGATTTGTTTCACTTTTTCTTCTGTAATATTAAATGTTGATACAGGTGATGGCGCACTTTGAGATTGTATAACATCGGATTTTGATTCTTGTGTAGTTGCTTGATTTTGCATATAAGTTGCAAACATTTGTGGTGAAATTGTTGGAGATTGAGTTGGTTGCTGGCTTGCCTTTGTGGGTTGTTGATTTTCTTTTTTAATTTGCTCTTTTTGTTTTGATTGCTTCACCCTTAATTGTAGATTTCGCCATCGGAAATATTGGTAAATAAGTACAATCAAAAAAGCAACAACAACCCCAATAACCGCTTTTAGCCACAACGGAAAAGATGATAATTTTGATTTCTGTGCAGTAGGAGAAGTCGGATTTGCTTTATAGCTGCTATCGAAAAGCTTATTAAATCTTGAAAATTCGGGATTTGCAGAATCTGTTTTTTCTTGAGATTGATAATAATAAATTAATGAATCAAGATTTTTAGCTTCAGCCATCGAAAGTGTATCTGAAGCAATATTTGAAGCAAAATATAATTGAACAAATTGCTTTCCCGTTTGCTTTTCAAATTCATTTTTATATCTAGCAAAATTTAGCGAATCTGATTTATATTTATAAATATTAGCAAGAATATTATTAATATCGGGAAAATATTGTGCTTCAAATTTACCGAGCTCGCTATATTTTGCTGTGCGATTTATTTTTCTTTGATTAGAATAAATCATTGCCAATATTGCTGCTGCTTTTGGATTTCCAAGCAACGCAGATTCGCGTAAATAATTTTCAGCAACATTATATAATGAATCCTCAAGTGCAAGCAGACCAGTATTGAATAAATCATCACTTTTCGATAAATTCAACCAATTGAAAACATTAATTATAATCCTTTGTGAAAATGGTTCAATTAATGTTGTATAGCCCTGCTTTTCTTTAAATTGAATATTCAATATCAAATTTGAATCTTTGCTTGCAAAATATATTCTTTGAATTATTCCCCTATTTTCAATTGGGCTTACTTGGTTGCTGATAAAAGTATTTTTAAACTCGATAGTTAAGTTGTACTTTGTGGAATCCAACCTTGAGATATAGGTAGGAACTTGGTCGAAATAACAAATTATATGATTTAATGAATCAATCTGAATTTTTTGTAATGTGGGTTTTGCAAAAATATAGTTGGCAGAAATTAAGAATGTCAATAAAAAAAATAAAAAGCCAAAATAATTTACTTTTCTGATGCGAGTGTAATAAAAAACTTTATGATTTATTTTTTTTAGCATATATAATTTACAATTGCAAATCCTATTTCTGCAATTTAGGAAATGATATCTTAACAGTAGTTCCAATTTGTTCCTGGCTAGAGATAGAAAATTTCCAATGCTGATTTCGTGCGTAATTATTTACAAAATATAAACCCACGCCAATATGATCCATATCTTTTTTTGTAGTCATAAATAAATTCCCAATTTTTGGTAATATATCTTCATCGATGCCAGAGCCATTGTCTTGAATACTTAAAATTGTATGCCGCTTATCGCCATCATAAAGAAGAACATTAATTTTTCCATCATTTTGAAATGATTCGATTGCATTTTGAAAAATGGCAATCAAAGCAGATTCAAGCATATATGGATTAACTAAGGCAATGGTATTTTTGGAATCAAATTGCTTTTCGACTTGGATATTGCTCTTTTTAAAAATGAAATCAACTTTATTTAAGAAATCATCAGTAAATTTTTCAAGTTCTAATCTCTCTTTACGAATGAAATTAGTAGTATGAATGAATGGTGAAATTAATGTTTCATTCAATTTAATATTATCTTCAAGAGAATTTAGGATAACTTTCAATCTTTGAGAAAAATTTTCACTATTATTTTCGAGCATAAGCATTTGCACTTTAATAAGTTTTAATTGCATAGAATATTGGTCAATTGCATATCTAATAAAGGAATTACGAATAATTTTGGAAAGAGCAATTAGGCTATCCTTTCCTCGGAAATTATCTACAGGTTGCTTATTGGGTTGAGCAGATTTAGATTTTGCTTGATTTAGAATAAGAAAAGAGAGTGTAATTAATTCCTGAAAATCTTTGAACTTATATATTACTTTTTCTGCTTCTTTATTATTCAATGAGCCTATGTAAATACCTTGTGTTTTCCCAGCAAGAATGATAGGTACGACCACAAACTTTGGAAATAGTTTATATGTTAAAACATCAAGATTTGGTAAAACTCTAATATCAGGATTTTCAGATATCCAATCAATAATTCCATTTTCTTCCAAATTTTTAACAGCAGTTAGAAAATCCTGTGAGGAATTAAATTCTTTTTCAAAACGCATTTCATTTTGGTCAATAATAAAAAATTGATTTTCTGTAAGCGAAAATCTCTCCGAATAAAAAGACTGCATCATCGAAACCGTGGAATTATAATCCAAGTCCTGTGTATAAATAGCGAGCAAATCCTTGAAACACTTAGTTTCTTCTTTTATAGTTGTTGGATATTTTTCATTTATGTTACTCATATCATATCTCCGTAAATATGCCTGCATTTTTATATTCTTCATATATCTCATTTTTCAAAAGATTGAGCGAGCTTTCTGGCTCCACAACATCATCAGAAAAATTATCAAAAATTTCATTTGCAACATAAAGTGGCGATCTTCTTTTCTCAATATTCCAGCTATAGAAAGGATATTGCTGTGCAAACCATTCTGCAATTGAAACAATAGCAGTCAACGGTTGGTCAATTTCGGGAGATTCATCCTCCTCCTTAGTTTCAAAATGGTCAAAGGGTGTATGATGATTAAGAATTGAAATTGTTAATCTATCAGGTAAATTCCATCTTTGAGCAATCCAAGCCCCAATTTCAGTATGGTTTGTATGTAATATTTTTTCTTCTGCTTCAATCAATGTCATATTATTTGTGATAAGCAATTGATTTATTTTTTTATAATCCTGAGCAAAATATTGTACAATAATCAATATGCCTAAATCATGCATTAAACCCGCAATAAATGCTTCTCCGGCAAGTTTATAACCGAGCCGCCTTGCTATAACTTTTGATGCTGCTCCACAATATAAAGAATATTCCCAAAATTTTTCGATATCAAATCCAACTGCTACAATTTTATTAAAAATTTTCTTTATCGAAAATCCATACAGTATTTCTTTTATTGCATTTGTTCCTAATACTATTATCGCTAATTCAACTGTTGAAATTTTCTTTTGGAATCCATAAAAGGGAGAATTAGCAACCCTAAGTATTCGAGCAACAATACTTTGGTCTTGCTCTATCATTTTGGCGATTTGAGCAACACTAAAATTCGGATTATCTAAGTGTTGAATAATTTCCATAGCAATTGCAGGCATTGCGACTACTTTATTTACCCTTTCGAGTTTATCGAGGACTCTTTGTTCAAGCATAACCGTTTTTAATTAATTCATTTCTTAAATTTTTGATAACTTCCGAATGTATTTGACTCACTCGTCCTTCGGATATTGAAAGGACCTGGCTAATTTGCTTAAAATTCAATTCTTCATAATAATATAATACTATAACCAATCGTTTATTTCGTGGTAGACGTGCGAGATAACTTTGGATAAAATCCTTTCGCTCTAATTTAGTTAAAGTCTCTAATCCGCTATCTTGACTTTCATCGGGTATATCTTCGACCTCGCTTTCTATTTCTTCATTTTCTGATTTAGTCGCAAATTGAGAAATATCACTTGCAGATGAATATGCTCGCGATGTATCCAAAGCAGCTAAATATGATTGAAATTGCTCCTGAGAGAGATTCAATTTTTGGCGTATTTCATCAATTGTTACCTCTCGGTTGTTCTCTTTTGTCAGGGTTTCTTTTGTTTGATAAATTTCAGAAACCTTCTTTCGTGCGGTTCGGGAAAGCAAATCAAGATTACGCAGCTCATCCTTAATTTTTCCCTTTATTCTTATCAGTGCATAAGTCTCAAATTTTGTTCCTAAAGTGGTATCGTATTTTTCGATAGATTCTATCAAAGCAAGCATTCCGAATGAACGAAAATCTTCATTTTCTATAATAATATTTTTCGGCAAATTCATCTGTGAAATTGCATAATTCACAAGCCAGCTATAATACTCAATAATTTGATTGCGCAAATTCATATTACTTGTCTGCTTATATTCGTTCCATATCGTATTTATTTCAATATCTTGCTTTGTCATTTTTTATTTCAACATTTCATTGAGATAATCATTTTCATTAGTTGGATTTTGATCGGCTTTCTCATTTATATTTTGTGTTTGTTGAGTCGATTTATTTTTCCCATTTCCATTTGTTTCCATATATTTTTTTGCCCGCTCTGTATTCATAGATGTTGATGCAATTTCTTTCTCAATTGCCTCCAGTTCTTTCATTTCTTCATTTTGACGTTGCTTTTCCAATTCAATTTGTTTTAACCTCTCTTGTTCTCTTCGTTGCTGCTCTTGTCGTTCCTTTTGATAAGATACAAACAAGAAAATACCAACAATAATTAATCCAAATACAAAATATAATACGCAAAATACTAGGAATGATTTGACTATAGTAGAAATAGGATCATTATTCAAAAGAAAATATGAAACAACAAAAGCAACAAGCGCAGAAACAATACTAATATTTAATATCATTTTTAAAGGTAGTTCAACTAGCATTTTAATTCGTTGCATCTCGCGTTTTTGCCGAGCAAGTGCCCGTTTCTTGCGCTCCTCTTGCTGTTTCTGGCGCTCCTTTTCGAGCTTAGTTTTTTCCTCGTCTATTCTTTTTTGACTATTTACATTCTCTTTTTGGTCGATCTGACTTGTTTTAGCCATTTTTTATTTAATTATTTCTAAATTATTATATTTATAATATTCTATAAAATATTGTGCCAAATTTTCCATATATTTTTTCAATTGTTCATTCCCTGAATTTGTAAAGAGTTCCTGATGGATTACAGATTTATGAATTTCTCTATCGTAAGGTAAATAGCCAATTGTCTCAAAACTTTGTCTTAAAAAATTCTTTGAGACAAGGTTAATTTTTGTAGTAATTTCATTGAAATCTTCATTATCAATAATATTATTAATGATTAATTTAATTTGTTCGGGATTGACAAATCTCAAAAATATCTTTATTAAAGCATAACTATCTATTAATGAAGATGGATTATCATCAAGAACTACGCAAACAAGATGCGATATATTAATAAAATTCAGTAATAATTCAGATAATCCTGCCGCTGTGTCAATCAATATAAAATCGAAGTCATAATTGGTAATTAACTGCTTAAACACATTCAATATTGTATCTATATCAATTTCTAATTCGATTTCATTCACTGAATAATCTGCAAGCAAATATAAATGATCATTAATTTTATAAATTACAGAGTTTAAATTTACACGCCCCATATATGTGTCCTTTGCTCGATATGGTGGCTCAATTCCAAACATTATATGTTGATTAGGAAAATTATAATTGCCATCCCATACCAAAACCTTTTGCTCATTGTTCGCTAATGTATTTGCTAAGTTTGCTGTAATAATAGATTTTCCCACCCCACCTTTACCGCTAACTATTGATATGATTAATGGTAGATTTTTTATTTTTAGATCAATCATTTCGTTTCCACAAATTTTTCATTATAAAATCGATGAATTCATCACTTGTTGCTGGCTTTATATCAGATGGGACTTGCTGTCCATTTGTGAAATATGATAAAGTGATTGGATATGTCATAGCACTTTCAAAAACATTTCCGAATGAAATGCTTTCATCAATTTTTGTTAATATTATTCCATCTGGCACAAGCGCCCTAAATTTATCTAAATAATCCAGGAAATTCTTGCGTGTTAAATTTCCTGGAATTGTTAGATATGTAGTTGTAACTCCCGCTGCTCGCTTGATTTCGGAAATATATTCAAGATTATCAAAATCCGACTGTCTTTTACCAATTGTATCAATAAAAATTATGTCTGTATTAAATAATTTCGATTGGATTTTTTTAGTTCATTTGTATCATAAGCTACAAAAAATGGTATTCCCGCAATCGAAGAATATGTCTGCAATTGGTCTGCACCGCTTATTTTATAACTATCCGTTGAAATAATCGCAATATTATTTGTAATTGCAATCTTTACAAGCACAGCCAATTTCACAAGTGTCAGAGTTTTCCCTGATCCTGTAGGTCCAATCAACATAATGACTTGTTGATTTTCGGATTTCTCAATTTGCGATCCAAACTGAATATTTTTAAATATTATTTTTTTAATTTCTTTTCTAATATCTTCTTCTGTATAATTTTCAGGAAGATTTTCTAAACTCATTAAAATTTTCAAAGCAAATTCGGGAGAAACCTCCGCTTCTAATAATCTTTTGTAAATATCTCGTAAATGTTTTGGATAGCTTTGCAAATGGCTGAATCTCAATTGCTCTGATATTTCATCAACTTGTTCCTTTAACGCCTGTATTTCATTAAAAATCGATGAAGTAAATTGTGTAATATCATCTTTATGATTTTCTAATTTCTTTGTTCTTTCTAAAATTGTATTTATATCTTGCTTTTTAGGAGGTATCAATTCATCAATGGCAGCAACAATTTCAACAAGGTCCTGCGATGTGCTTGGATCTTTGAAGCTTCGACTCGAAAGAATCACGGCATTCTCGCCAAGATCCTGAAGCACTTTATCTTTTCCTTCCTTCAGACTTGTCGATATGTATTTTTTTATTTTCATTTTAATTTTTTTAAAATTAGCAAAATTAAATGAAATAATGATATATTATATCCAACAAAATTTATTCAAATTCCCTTGTAATATTTTTACAATAGGTTTTATAATCACATTCAGGAAATGTAGATATTAATTTATTGAAATCATTAATGGTTATATATTGCTGATATAATGCAATTTCTTCGATACAAGCAATCTGCTTGCCTTGACGCTTTTGTATTGCTCTAACAAATACACCTGCTTCAAGCAAATTCTCAGGTGCTCCTGTATCGAACCAAGCTATACCACGTCCCAATTTTGTGACACTCAATTTATTATTTTTTAAATATTCCCTTTGGATATCGGTGATTTCTAACTCCCCGCGGGGGCTTGGATTGAGTTCCTTTGCAATTTTAGAAACGTTATTATCTAAAATATATAGCCCCGGTATTGCATAATTTGATTTTGGTTGTATAGGCTTTTCTTCAATAGATAATATTTTATTATCCTTGCTAATTTCCACAATACCATACTCGGCTGCATTTACAACATTATACGCAAATATCCAACCCCCCTGATTGTTTGCAATTGCAAAACGCAGGAAATCTAATTTTCCATAGAAAATATTATCCCCCAAAATCAAGCATACCTGGTCATTGCCAATAAAATCCTCACCTATAATAAACGCCTCAGCAATACCATTTGGATTTTGCTGGATTGCATATTGCAAATTTAATCCCAACTGACTTCCATCGCCTAATAATTCCTTGAAATTATCTAGATCTTTTGGTGTTGTAATAATCAAAATGTCCCGAATACCCGCAAGCATAAGTGTTGATAATGGATAATAAATCAATGGCTTATCATAAACAATCAGCAACTGCTTGCTTTGAATCTTGGTCGATGGATAAAGCCTTGTCCCATTTCCACCTGCCAATATGATTCCTTTTGTAATCATATACTTTTAAATATTATTTCTTAAATAAATATTACTTATTTATTTTTTGTCAATAAAATTCCTGAAACTTTCATTTGTGCATCGTCTAGCGCATCTTTAGGGGTTTGCTCACCATACATTGCTTTGACAGCAGCATTTTCAAGTATTGCCTCGATATCCAGCCATTTAGGATGCACGGGTGTCATTTTGGCATAATTTAATTGTTCAGCAAACACCTTTCGATATGGATGACTTTGATAAAATGGGTCATTATAAAAATTCTTATCAGCGGGAAATCCTGCTTCATTTATTCTTTTGCAGAATTCTATTGCATTTTTCCCATCAGTCAGATATTTCACAAATTTTTTGGATAATTCATAATTCTTTGTTTTTGCATTTATAGATATATATTCTCCACCTGCAAATGATACTCCTTGATGATTCCCAATAGAAGGAATTAACGATAAACCAAAATCAAGAGAGGGATTTCCTCTTGCAATTTCGTCCAATAACCACGCCCCTGAAATATAATAAGCAATTTTGCCCTGTGCAAATGCATTATCAAGTTGCTTTTGAGTTTCAATAAATCCATTACGGGCTAACTGGACATATAAATCTAAAGCCTGGATATTTTTTTGAGAATTTAGCACAATATTGCCTGTGTTGTCGAATAAATCACCACCATTTGACCAAAAGAAAATTACAATATTTTTATATAATCTATGAGCATCGCTACCTATTGCGCCATAAGCATAAATATTTTCCATTGAATTAATTTTTGAAGCATTTGCAAGTATTTCATTAAATGAATTTGGTGCATCTTGCTTGATGTTTGCTTTTTTCAGAATATCTCGATTATAATATAAAACACGAGTATCAACAATCCACGGGATTGCGTAAAGATGTCCATTCCAAAGGGAAGGTGCTTGCGAATAATCTATATATTTTGAAAATTCCATACTATCAGCATTGAGTGGATGCAAAACTCCTGAGCTTGAAAACTGAGCAACCCAATCCGAGCCAAGTTCAAGCACATCAGGTGCTGTACCTGAATTAAATGCAGCAAAAAGCTTGGTCTTGCCATCATTCCAACTTAATTCCGTTATTTCAACAGTGCAGTGATTTACTTTTTCAAATTCCTTTACAAGCGAATCAATAACTCGCTTCTGATTTGGTTCGCTCCAAAAATGCCAAAAAGTAATTGTGTTTTTGTCCGCAGATTTTTTATTTGTGCAACTATTAATTTCAATAATAGTTAATGCTGAAATAAGAAATAGAATTATTAATCTTCGTATTTTCATTTAAAATGTATTTTTTAAAAATATCAAAAATAATATAAAAAAATGATTAAAAGAGTATAAATAAGTAAATTTGCAATCTTATGCAAATCGAATATATAATTCTGTTATTGATTGGAACTGTTGCAGGAGTCCTCTCGGGATTATTTGGAATTGGAGGAGGTATTGTTATTGTGCCATCATTAATATATTTTTTAGGATTTTCATTAACCAAAGCAAATGGTACATCTCTTGCTGCATTACTTATGCCTGTGGGTATATTTGCTGTGCTTACATATTGGAAAGCTGGGTATTTACGAGTCAAAACATCAGCACTAATTGCATTAGGTATTGTTATTGGGGTGATTTTCGGAAGTAAAATTGCACTTTCACTTCCTGCTTCAACATTAAAGCAATTATATGGATTATTCTTATTATATGTAAGCATACAATTTACAGGCATTTATGAAATTATCCGCGTAAAATTATTAAAATTACCACCCTCACAAAGTCATCCTGAAAATGAGAATTATAATATTTTTGCTATGATTTCTCTTGGAATATTCGCAGGTGTATTTTCAGGTTTATTTGGAATTGGTGGGGGTCTTATTATAGTTCCTGCACTCATTGGTATATTTCATTACCCTACAAAACTTGCCACGGCTGCCTCACTTGGCGCACTTTTGCTCCCTGTAGGTTTGCCAGGAGTAATTGTCTATTATAATGCAGGGCAATTGGATATTCTCTCTGCGGCAATTGTTGCCTTGGGAATCGTGTTAGGTTCTATCGTAGGGGCAAAAATTGCTATAAATTTATCAAGCAAAGTTGTAAAACAATATTTTGGGGCATTTCTTATGCTGGTGGCAATTGATTTTATTTTCTTTACTTGAAATTTTTTTCAATTGCTTTCTTGCCCAACTAATTTTCCGTCGGGGAGAACATAAGGATAATCGGGAAGGATTATGCCATTTTTAATTTTATTTAATTTGTTTTTTGTCATATTTCTTTTCAATAAGCTCAGCCGTTGATAGAATAATATTCCATTCAAATGATCAATTTCGTGTTGCATAACGCGAGCGAGCAAACCATCTATGTTTTTATTATATTCTTTTCCCTTCAAATCATAATAAACAACTTGAATTGCTTCGGGACGCAAAATTTTTTCATAAAAATCGGGCACACTCAAACATCCTTCTTCAAACTCTACTAAGTCATCTGAAAAGCTATCAATTATGGGATTAACCATTATAATTGGCTTTTCGTTTTTATATTCTTTCGCAGCTGATAAGTCAATTACAATTAGTGACCTGCTTTCACCCACTTGATTTGCAGCAAGTCCAATACCATTCCCTGTCTTGTGCAATGTCTCAAGCATATTATCTGCAAGATCTATTATTTTATCGTCAATTTCATCTATAAATTTTGTTGGTTTGCTTAATATAGGATGAAAGCAATTATAAATAGGTAATACAGCCATAAATAATTTTGATTTTAAATTTTAAAAAAATTTAATTATAATATAAACGATAACAAATGATTAAAATTTTTAAATTATAAGGAAGACTAATCCAGTCCTATATATTTCAATAACTCACTAAAAATAAAACCCCAAAAAATTTTGGGGTTATACTTCCCATTATTGGAATATTATATATGAATAACTTGTAAATGTAAAATTAAAAAAATAGAGAAATAATAATTATTATTTTTCAAAGCTTAAAAATTT
>DAOTPH010000030.1:0-13465 GCA_035451765.1 Bacteroidota bacterium
TGGTATTGCATGAAGCGTGAAAGTGGGCAAGCGTTGTCGATTTGGTGGTCAGGTAGGCTTAGCAGGCCATTTTGAGGTAACCGATGACGTAATATTAATTGCTCAATCAGGTGTTGCAAGCTCAATCACAAAAAAAGGTGTTTATGGTGGCTCGCCTGCACGGGATAGATTAACTTATTTCAAAAATGAAGCTGTTATACATAACCTTAGCCAACTTGCAAAAGATGTTGAGAAAATTAAAAGACGCCTTGATATAGACTAAATTATTTTTGATATTTCATTCTCGATTTTAATTCTTTTCTGCAAATTGCAACAGCAATTCTTAACTCAGGGAGAGTAATTTCATAATCAATTCTCTCCCTGATTTGTATCAATCGAATATATGGAGCATTTTTAATTATCAAATATATCTGATTTAACAAATTTCTGTCCAAAAACCAAAATTTTGGAAATATTTCCCCTGAGTTTATTTTTTTTTCAATAAATGACGCAAGTTCGGGCAAAGTTATCTCCAATGCTTTTGAAATTTCATCGAGGCATTTATGAGCTTCAAGCATTGATTTAATTAATTCCACTTTATCTGCATCCACATCGGGATTATTGACTGAATATACTTTTTTTGGATAAATTTTTGCTTTATCTGCCATATTATACGTTGCATTATGTGCTTTTTCAATGATTTTTTTCATAAATTTCTTGTCTGATTGCTTGCAAGATGAGCATACACCACAATCCTCATAATGAGATTTTTTATCAAAATATTCCATAATAAAACGTTGCTTGCATTTATCTGTATTGGCATATTGTCGGACAATATCCACCTTTTTTAAAGCCAACCTTTTTCGATCAAGAATTTCATGAAGTACTGATAAAATTACTTCGTTTTCCATTCGAGGTCGAAGTATTTTTATACCAGAAAGAATTGCTGATTGGTCAATATCAATCAAATTAAATATTTCGTATGAATGCAAATGTTCCTCAATTTCATCAAGAGTCAAATCCAAATCCCTGCCAATTTTTGCTATTGGCAGCTCAATTAATTCATTTGTATCATTATTACGGTATGATAGTATTTTATTAATTATTTCTTTTCTTTTGCTATTAAACTTGCTTACAATTTCATTAAAATTATCAAGGTAAGTATTTATACGTATTTTTATTACTTTTTCCTCATCATAGAACCGCAATATTCCAGCTTTTTGTAATACCTTTAAAATTGAATATAGTTTTTTTTCTGAAATATTGAACATATTAGCAAAATTGATAAGCTTGCCAGGTAGAAAATTGTCAATTGTATCCTGTTTACTTAAATAATCATAGAGTGCATTATAAATTTTTCGAGATTCATTGAGGCTAGGGAATTGCTCACGAATGAAATAGTTTTGCAATTTTTCATCATCATTTGAATAAAGCAAATAGCAATCCGATGGCAATCCATCACGTCCCGCACGGCCAGCTTCCTGATAATATTCTTCCAAAGTTAAGGGCAAGTAGACATTAGCAACCATTCTGACGTCAGCTTTGTCAATACCCATACCGAATGCTGTTGTTGCAACAATTACATTAATTTCATTATTTAAAAATTCTTCTTGAATTTGCTTGCGTTGGGCGTCCTCCATTCCCGCATGGTATGATTTGCAATTGATTTGATTTTCCTGCAAGGCTTCCGCAATTTCCTCTGTTCGTTGCCGAGAACCTGCATAAATTATCATTGAGCCTTTTTCCATTGAGTGATAAAGTGAAATCAGCCGCTCTGTTTTGTTAGAGCATTCCTCAGTATGGAAAATTAAATTTTCACGTTTAAATCCAAGCACAAAAACATTAGCATTTCTCATTTCCAAATTCGAAATTATATCTTGCTGTACATCTTGTGTTGCAGTTGCTGTAAATCCCGCAATAGGCACTCGCTTTATATAATTAAATATTGTCGTTATTTTCCGATATTGAGGTCTGAAATCCTGTCCCCATTCGGAAATGCAATGAGCTTCATCAACAGCAATAAATGAAATATTCGATTTTTTCAATGCCTCGATAAATGCACTGCTTGATAATCGTTCAGGGGCAAAATATACAATTTTATATTGATTGTTAATTAAATCATTTAATCTTTTTGCTTGCTCATTACCCGAAAGTGTGCTATTAATATATGTTGCAGGTATATTATTTTTTTGTAATGCATCCGCTTGGTCTTTCATTAGAGAAATCAGAGGGGAAACAATAAGTGCTGTGCCTTCCATAATCAAAGCTGGAAATTGGTAGCAAAGAGATTTTCCACCACCCGTTGGTGCCACAACAAGAGTATCTCTGCCCGCTATAATTGAATTGATTATTTCTTTTTGGTGTGGGCGAAAATCATCGAGCCCAAAGTTATCCTTTAGAATTTTTTTCCAATCGCTTTTTTGCATTTCCAATGTCATTGATTAGCTTAGTGTTTGAGTTTAGCAATTTGTTCATTATAATGAGTTGATTTTTCGGGATTTATCTCACATAATTGCTCATAAATATCTATTGCTTCGGAAATTTTATTTTGTCGTATGTAAATTTCAGCAAGGGTCTCGGTTGGAATAATATTTGGCAGATTGAATTCAGAAACATTTTCATCAACCTCAAGCGGTCCTTTTGCAAAATTATGTTCGACTTCATTATTTTCTATTGGTTTATCCAAATATATTTCAATATTTGGAATATCTTTTGAGATATGATCATAGAATAGTTGCAAATCTGTAATTTTTTGATTATGGTTTGGAATTTTAAAAGGCAAGAAATTAAGTCCAGGTATTAAATCAATATCATTAGCTGATAATTCCTCTAAAATTATATCTTTATATTCGGAAAATTCAGGAATATTGAGAAAATCCTTTTCAATTGAGGGAGGATTTTCGATTTGTATAGCGGGAATTGAATCTGATATAAGTTTGTTAGCTTCTCGATTTTTTGAATTAATCAAAGTTCCATATTTATCACGTCGTCGAGCAATTTGTTTAAAGAAAAGATTAGTGGCAAATTTGACACAAGCTTCCTGATAAATTTTATCAGCTTCCTCATAATTTCCAACTGATTCATAAGATTCAATAAGAATTACATATCCAAGATAATAATCAGGAAAATACTCAATACCACGTTTGCAGAGTTCGATTGCTCTATCGAAATTACCCGCTTCGAGCGACTTTTCAGCTTCGACCAAAAAAATCGGGGTTAAATCTTTCTCCAATTGTATTGATTTCCTCCTGCAAATTATAAAGTATCTTTATTATATATTACTTAGATCTGTTGACAACATAATAAGAGAATTCCTTTAACAAATTTTTTATCGAGGAATCCTTTATACCATCTAATGATTCGTTAGCATCATTAGCAAAAAACTCAGCTTTTGCTTGCGATTTCGCAACGCCGTCCTTATCTTTCACAAAATCAATAATATAAGTAATATCTTTATTTGCAATATTCTTTGATTTAAGGAGATGCAAAATATGTTTGACTTCAGATTTTGTGGAATTATTTAATGCATAAATAAGAGGCAAAGTGATTTTGTGTTCTTTCAGATCATTGCCAACAGGTTTGCCGATAATATTTTTTGATTGTGTATAATCAAAAATATCATCACGAATCTGGAAAGCCATACCTATTTTTTCTCCATATTCTCCAATTTTTGCAATCACTTCCTGCGGTTGATTTGCTGCAATGGCGCCAATTTCGCATGATGCCTTCATAAGGACTGCCGTTTTTTTGCGAATGATTTCTTGATATTTCTCCTCTCTAATATCAAGTTTGCGCGATGCTTCGAGAGAAAGCAATTCGCCTTCGCTCATAGTCTTCACTGCCTGGCTAGTTATGTGAAGATAATCGAATTCATTATTATCAACTGAGATCATCAGACCTTTTGCAAGCAAATAGTCGCCGACAAGCACAGCAATTTTGTTTCTCCATACTGCATTGACGGAAAGCAATCCACGGCGTTCCGAGGATTCATCAACCACATCATCGTGAATAAGTGTGGCGTTGTGCAGTATTTCTACCATTGCTGCACCAATAAAAGTGCGTTCCGTAACGTCGCCAAAAAGTGACGAGGTTAATATAACCAGAGTAGAACGGAGATGTTTCCCGCTTGATTTTGTAAGATAACGTAGTACTGTATTCAGTAAAGGAATATCTGAATTAAGTTGTACATTATAAAATTTTTCGAATCTCTTTAATTCATCTTGAATTGGTTCAACAATTTTATCAAAATCCATCTATTTTAATCATACAAATTTTAAAAATACAATTTAATAATTTGATTGAAATTTTCAATCAAATTAAATAATTCTTATTAATTAAGTTGATTTTCTTTTTCTTTGGATACTTCGATCGCAATGAATTTGCTCCACAAATAAAAGTAAAATCTCGAAATGCATCGCCACCAAGCTCAGATAGCTTTTTATCTGCAAGAAATCCAATCATAGCAGCATTATCCATAGATAATGTAATTGCTGGGAAAACAACCCGCTTATTTTCCGCTTGTGCCTTTGCAAATGCTTGCTCTCTTAAAAATGAATTTGCAGAAACCCCTCCTCCAATTACAATATTTTTGATATTATATTCATCAGAAGCTGCAAATACTTTTTTAATTAATACATCGACAATTGCTGATTGCACCGAGGCGGCAAGGTCAGGAATGATTTCTTTTGGTGGATGATTATCATAATTATGTTCTAGAAAATTTTTAAATGATGTTTTAAGTCCGCTAAAGCTGAAATCATAATCATTGCTATTATACATTGTACGGGGAAAATTGAACGCCTGAGGATTGCCAAGTTTCGCTAATTTATCAATGATGGGACCACCAGGATAGCCAAGTCCGAGCAATTTTGAAATTTTATCAAATGCCTCGCCCGCTGCATCATCTCGGGTAAGCCCCAATGTTGTATATTGATTAAAAGAATCAGCTTTGAATATAGCAGTATGCCCACCGCTGACTACCATTGCAATTGCGGGAAATTTAAGAGTAGGATCCTCCAAAAATCCTGAATAAATATGCCCCTCAATATGATCTACCGGTATGATTGGTTTATTAAATTTTAATGCTAAACCTTTCGCAAAATTTACGCCTACAATCAATGAACCTAATAAGCCAGGCTGATTAGTCACAGCAATTGCGTCAATATTTTCTATGCTTACCGTCGCTTCTTTTAATGATTGATGATATATTTCATTAATAATTCTCAAATGCGCACGTGAAGCAATTTCAGGCACTACCCCGCCATATTTAGAATGCACAAATTGAGAAGATATAACATTGCTCAATATTTTATTTCCATCGACAACAGCGATTGAGGTTTCATCACAAGAGCTTTCTATTGCAAGTATTAACATAATAAACAATTAACGAAATTGTGCTTTCTTTATTTGTTTGGTATGATTTTTACTATTAAATTCAATATTTAAAACGACAAAGATTATGAAGGAAAAGCAAACAAATAAGTTCTTGATGCGTGTCCATGGCAATTCAATGATTGGCGCTGATATTGAAGATGGAGATTATGTGCTTGTTGAAAAATCTTTCAATAATCTCCATAATTCAATTGTAATTGCCTCAATTAATGATAATTGGACCTTGAAACAAATTAATCTAAACCAGAATAATATAACGCTTATACCTGCAAATCCTGATTATGACGAAATTCACGTTCTTCCAACTGATAAATTCCGTATTATCGGTAAAGTTCAGAAAGTAATTCACCCTATATAATTTAATGCTATTAGAATTTATTCATAATAAAATTATAGTGATTTATATTAATTCCATTTTAATGTTCAGTTCTTTTAATAAAATGATAAATATAAGGTGGGTCAATACTTACTAATTTTAAATTTTTCGGGATATTAATCTCAGGAATTATTAATCCTGTTGTATCATTCTTGATTTTATCCTGAGATATTGATGCTGTGAAAGAGGTAATATCTAAATCAGCTAATTCTTCTACGCCTCCTTCAAGATAAATTTTGACAAATCTGGGCATAATTTGATGTCCTTCTGGCAATTCACCAATTGATATTTTCACTGGAATTTGTTCAATTGTCAGACCTGACTTTAATTGGACATTTACTTGGAAAATAGTCTGTTTTGGATTAATTTTTATTATTTTAGGCAAAGTATCCTTTATTGCTATAACTTGAGAAATATCAGTATGCACATCTGAAATTTCCTTATGAACTGTAGAAATACTATGTATAGAATCGATAATTCCCGCAAAACCTTTAATTTCGACGACATCAGGTCTCAATTCAATAGGTCCTACAATTGTAAATCCATATCGTAGGTCGAGTGAAATATCGGGGTTAATTGGAACTGTCTTTTTTGAAATTTGTGAAATTTGCAATTTTATACTTTCAGGATTAGTTTTTCTAATTTCCACTTTCTCCATTGCAGCAAGGCTTTGGCTCAATTTTGAATATGTTAATTCATAAGATTTTGTATTTTGTGGAAGATTTCGTAAATCTACTAGGCATATTTTTGAATTATTAAAATACATTAAATTAAATAATTCCCAACCTGTTCCACGTACTTCTACTTTGATATTGGGTTGTATAATATTTTCGATTGCGAGATCCTCATCCATAATTATATCCAATGGCACAGAGACAAATGTGGTATATTGGTTATTTAAACTCACATAAAACCATAAAGCTAATGCAATAAAAAAAGATAGAAATATGCCTCGCGAGTGAAGCTTATCCCATATTTTTTTTGTTATAGATTTAATATCAGAACCAGTAATACGTAACACGGGCAAATACACCTCGCTTTGTATGATAACCTAATCCAATCTCAAATACATCGTTTAAAACATAATTGGCACCAATCCCAAATGCTACTCCCGATGAATTATAGTATTTATAATAATATCGAACGTCGGAATTAAATTCTTTTGCCAGAATTGTATCTTGCTGGGAATAAAATCCGACAGAAGCAAAAATTATAAAAGGATCTAATATATCAGCATAGAAGCCTAAATCAGCAGTAACAAGAATTTTGGTGTATTTATCTTCAATATATCCTGCGGGTAGTGGTTGGGATGGAGAGATTTTTACATCATAAGAATTCATTGAATAATTTGGGACACTTTTAGCAAATCCCGAAAGACCTAATTCTAAGCTTGCGAACCAATATCTTGCTCCAACTCCAAGGGAAAGGCCACCAGGACCAAAATACCCAATATCACCAAATATTGATTTTTCTTTTGCAAATAGCACCGGGGCAGGATAATATTTTTCTGAGGATTGATTTTCACTTTGAGCAAATATTTGCGATGGCGTTAGAATACTTGCTAATAACAAAAAAACCGCGATAAATGTTAAATTTTTTTGTTTCATAATTATTCTTATTTATTAATTTTATACAAAATTATTCAATTATAATTAAATTCATTATCTAATTCCTGTTTCTCCCATAATAAATTGCCATTCAAGCTCAATATTTTCTATCATCTGCTCAGTCGATTGACCCGATCCGTGGCCACTTTCAAAATCCACATAAAGCATAATAGGATTGATTTGGCTCGGTAAATTTTGTAGAGCAGCTACAAATTTCTTTGCATGTAAAGGATCAACGCGTGCATCATTTTCGCCTGCTTTTACAAGCATAGTTGGGTAATTCCATCCCAACTTTATATTTTGATAAGGTGAATAGCGAATGATATATTTGAAATCTTTCTCATTTTCAGCATTGCCATATTCGGCAATCCAATACCTTGCAATTAGAAATTTGTGATAACGCAACATATCGAGTAATGGTACACCGCAAACTGCTGCTTTGAATAGCTCGGGACGTTGTGTGACAGCTGCACCAATAAGCAATCCACCGTTGCTTCCACCGCGAATTGCCAATTTTTGCGGATTAGTATATTTTTCGGAAATTAAATATTCAGCCGCTGAAATAAAATCATCAAATCCATTCTGCTTTTTATCAAGCATTCCTGCTCTATGCCAATTTTCGCCATATTCATTGCCTCCACGTAAGCAGGCAATTGCATAAACACCACCTCGATTAATAAATGATGCCGTTGTTCCAAGATAGCTAGGTCCCATACTGATATTAAAGCCACCGTATCCATAAAGCAATGTGGGGTTGTTTCCATCGAGTGCCATATCTTTTCTATAACAAAGGAACATAGGAATATTTGTCCCATCTTTGGATTTATAAAACACGAGTTTAGATTCAATATTATCAGTATTTATTGGAGATTTATCTTGATATATCAATTTCCAATTATTTAAATTATCTTCTGACAACTCATATAATTTTGCCTGGGAAACAAAAGTCGACAATGATATATAAATCTTCTTGGTTTTTTTATCGTAATAGCCACCTGCAACATCTCCAAATTCTGGTGGGTTAAGATCCTGAACAAATTTGCCTGAATAATCTATTACTTTGCAATGACGCATTATATCTTTTTTATAAAAAACTAGAACATATTGCTCGGTAAGGATGCAACCATCTACAATTTCATCAGATTTTTCATCATAAAA
The DNA here is from genome assembly GCA_035451765.1 of Bacteroidota bacterium. GTDB lineage: Bacteria > Bacteroidota > Ignavibacteria > Kapaibacteriales > UBA2268 > UBA2268. The sequence continues at coordinate 8,512 of DAOTPH010000030.1, forward strand.
AGGCTTCCAATTTTTATAATCAGGGTTAGAAATATCAGTCCACATTATTTTGAAATTAGGTGCATTATCATTAGTTGTTATAAAAATTTTATTATGTTTGACTTGAGGCTTTGCAGTAAATTCTTTGCTTGAATATATAATCTGAGGTTGGTCGAGAGTACCTTGCTTACGAATCTTCAGACAATTTGAGTAAAAATCGCCTTCAGATATAAATGTAATATCGCTTTCATCATCATCCCAAATTGAAAAGAAATCCTTAGCATCTTTTGGTGCTCCAAGAAATACATCTTTTGAAAAATCATTTCCATCAGAAATTTTATGCAAATAAGTAGGTAATGGTAATTGTTTTTCGATATGCTCACGGCTCCGTATTGTGATATAAGCATATCGCTCATCCTTGCACCAATTCCATTTATCGATATTTTCAAGAGGTTTTGATAAAACTTTACCTGTCTTTGTATCAATTATTCTATATGTATATATTTCATTTCCTTGAGATTGCAATCCAATTGCTGCATGACTTGCGTCTTCGGTCAAAGCGGGAAATGTTGGTGCAGATTTGCCCGATTTATCAAATTCCATAGGGTCAAATATCAGCTTTTCTTTTCCATTAATTACTGTATAAAGTTTGTTTTGTTGCTCACCTTTCTTTTTTGCCCAGAAAAATACTCTCCCATTTTTGAAAAATGGTGCCGATTGGTAATCTCTATCAAGATATGATTGAATTTCCTCGTGCAAACCGTTAATGATTGGATAATTTCCCTTGATCCATTGAACAGTATAATTATGTTGGGATTTAGACCATTCCAGAACTTCAGGGTCATTTTTATTTTCCAACCATCTATAAAAATCCGTAAAAATAAAATTATGCAATGTATCCCTGACGGGAATCATTTTTGTTTTTGGTGGTTCAAAATTTTTGCTAAAAGAACTTGACATTGCTAATAAGAATATTAAAATAAATTTAAAAATATGTTTCATTTTCGAAAAAAATAAAAAAGCAAATTAAAAAAAATCAATTTATATACGTCAATTATTTTTTTTAAAAGTTATGATTGAAGTAATAAACCTGTGCAAATCGTTTAGTGGCAAAATTGTGCTACGAGATATTAATTTACAAGTTCCACCAAAGCAAACGACTTGCATTATTGGCAAATCGGGTTCAGGAAAAAGCGTTTTAATTAAAAATATTGTCGGATTATTGAAACCCGATAAAGGAACAGTATTTGTCGATGATAAAGAGATACCCAAATTAAGCCAAAAGGAACTTTATGAAGTACGTAAACGGATGGGGTTTGTTTTTCAAAGCTCCGCATTGCTTGATTCATATAATGTTTATGGGAATATAGTTCTCGGTTTATATGAGCAAGGCATTCGAGATACAAATTATTTGGAAACCCAAGCAAAGCGTGTACTAGAAGCAGTGCAATTGCTCCCTCATAATGGGAATGTAACTAAAGAAGAATATGAACAAGAATGGAATCGCATACGTAATATGATGCCTTCGGAACTTTCGGGTGGTATGAAAAAACGTGTGGGACTTGCCCGAGCATTGGTTGGCAATCCTGAATATATTTTTTATGATGAGCCCACGACTGGATTAGACCCTGTCACAAGCGAGCAAATTGATAATTTAATAATTGAAGTTGAAAAACAATTAAAAGTAACTTCAATTGTAATTACCCACGATTTATTTAGTGTATATCGAATTGCAGATAAAATTGCAATGCTTAATGATGGAGAGAAAATATTTGATGGCGACCTCACAGAATTCAAAACCTCTAATAATCCCATCATAAAAGAATTTCAAGATAGATATAATCAATAATCTCTCACATAAAAAGTGTATAATTTTTTATACACTGTAAAAATTTTTTTTAAAAATACTATTGCTTTTTTAAAATTTATTATTAATTTGCTTTTTTTAAAAAAAGCGAATGTAGAATTTTGTCTCTTTTATAAATTTTGTTGAACAATTAAAAATTGGGAGGAATATGGCTCCAACAAGCATTACCCAAAAAAAATTACTTACATATTTAATTGTAATCGCCCTTGTGTTGATGGGAACGGTCGAGCAAAGCTATGCTAAAAAAAAGTACTCCTCGACATCAAAGAAGCGATCGACAGCTTCAAAAGCAGCTTCCAAAAAAATATCTATTGATATTATGAGACAAAGCGATGAACTTTCGCAAATGGCAAATCTAACTCCTTTTATTGTCGATTCGACTGATATGGTCACAATTGATGAGAATCATCAAATTATAGGTGAAGAAGGTGAAGATTTGACTGAGCTTGAGCGGGAAGATAATTTCAAATATGATGCAGAAAGCTTCCAAATGCTATGGTTAGCGCTAGTCGAAGAAGATTATACCGCAGCGGGTATTAGTAAATCGGATATGCTTAATCGAATTATGTCATTATTCGGCACTCCTTATCGCTTTGGTGGAGTTTCAACAAAAGGACTTGATTGCTCAGCATTCACGCGAATGATTTATGAAGATGTTGCCAATATTGTATTACCACGCACTGCACGTGAGCAATTTAATTATGGAGTTAAAATAAAAAATCCATCTGATTTGCAATTCGGAGATTTAATATTTTTCCATACTTATAGTCGAAGCTTTCCCTCACACGTTGGTATTTACCTTGGGGATGGCTTATTTGCCCACGCAGGCATTAGATATGGCGTAGCAGTCGCCTCGCTTAATTCAGAATATTATGCAAAACGCTTTATTGGTGGTAAAAGATTAACAGAAAAAGAAATACAACATCTCAAAACTACCGATATTGACAATTTAGATCTCAAAGCTCAAATGTAGCTCACTTATAGGGAATCGGGTCAATGGCGCCCGCTTCCCGAAATCCACGTAATCTCAACAAACAAGACTCGCACTCCCCACAAGCAATTTCATTATCCTCATAGCAACTCCAAGTTAATTCAAAAGGTACTCCCAATTCTATACCATGCAACACTATATCCTTCTTTGAAAAATTAATCAAGGGGGAATAGATTTTCAATTTACGCTCTCCACTCAGACCAAATTTTGTTCCAAGATTTGCAGCTAATTCAAAAGCACTTAGAAATTCAGCAGTTGTATCGGGATATCCACTCGAATCAATTGTGTTTGCACCTATATATATTGCATTTGCATTGATTATTTCTGCCCAACTTGTGGCAATTGCTAGAATATTTCCATTGCGGAAGGGGACATAAGTGCTTGGAATTTTATTAATTGAATTTATGTTATTTTTCAAATTATCATTTTTATTTTGGCTTATTGTATTTTTGGGAATTGGTATAGATTTATCAATTAAACTTGTTCCACCGATTTGGTTCAAATATTCAATATCTACAACTAATTTTTCTTGAATTGAATAATAATTACATAAATCAGAAAATGCTTGCAATTCGCGTTTTTGGGTTCTTTGTCCATAATTTAAATGTAGTGCTGCAATGTCAAATCCATTGTTAATTGCCTTAGCTAAAGCTACAGCGGAATCCATTCCACCACTTAATAGTATAATTGCCTTGTCCATAATTAATAAATTTATATATTAATTGACGAAAATAAGATTTATTAAGCATAATGAATATATTGAATATGAATAAATTCAAGTATATTGTTTTTAATTTTGTATAAATTTTTGCTAAATAAAATGAAAAAATTTTGCAAATACCTTGAATCATTCTTTATAATCCTATTTTTTTATTCAGCACTTTATGCACAATATCCTGATATAGAGTGTAAGCATTTTATTGATGGATACCCAGCGGGAGCACCCGCAACAAACGATTTAATTAAAAGAGAAATATACGCATTAAGCAATAATGGCACAACAAAATTTGCAGATTGGGTTTGCTACCGTTTAGATAAAAGCGAGATTAATGGTCCTTCGATAACGGAGAGAAATTGGAAAGCAGATCCATTATTAAAGCCTTCAAGGACATTAGAGCCACCCGATTATAAAGATGCTTACAAAATATATAAATACGATCGAGGGCATCAAGCACCACTCGCCAATTTTAAAGGCACTATATATGCTGATGAAACGAATTATTTATCTAATATCACTCCGCAGAAAGCTACTTTGAATCGAGGATTATGGAAAAAATTAGAAGATAAGGAACGCGCACTTGTAATGCGGTACGATTCTATTTATGTTATGACGGGACCACTTTATGAAACATATATGCCCGAGCTTCCCGCAGCAGATGAACCTCATAAAGTACCAAGCGGTTATTGGAAAATTATTGCAATTCCACTTAAAACAGGATTAGAGGTTTTTGGTTTTATTTTTGACCAATACACACCATCGACGGATTTATTGAAAAATCATCTTGTCAGTATTAATGAAATTCAAAACCGCGCACATCTTGATTTCTTTTGGAAATTGGATGATACCAAAGAAAAGATACTTGAAGAAAAACCAAATTCTAAATATAATATTTATTTTAGCCCTTAAGTTCCTCTAATTAATTGCAAAAACGAAGAAGGATTTTGGTTTGCTTGAGCAAGAGATATTAGAGACGATTGTTGCAAGAATTGCGATTTAACTAATTCCAATTGCTCTTTTGCGACGTCGGCATCTTCAATTCGTGAAATTGCTGCATTATAATTTGTAATTTGTCCCTTCAAAATATCTTCTTGAGAATCCAATCGATTTACAATCCCACCAACAAATGCTGCAACCTTATTTACATTATTAATTGCATTAGCGAGACTTGTAAGTGTAATTGTGATTTGAGATGTACTAAATAATCCAAGATTAGTTGATGTAATTGAATTAAATGATGTCATATCAAGTCCGCTTATCCCCGCAAATGAAGTCGTGCTTGAAGCATTCAAATTGAAGTTATTGCTCTCCACATTAAATTCTGGATTAGTAAAAGTCATATCAACTGCTAATGTCATTAAGGAATTAGAAGCATTTGAGCCAATTACAAAATCTACTG
>DAOTPH010000031.1:0-12427 GCA_035451765.1 Bacteroidota bacterium
CTATGCTCGGAATGACAAGGTCATCAAATTTTTTTAAAACGACATTTTTTTGTTTATTTCTTTGATTTTATTAATTTTGTATTTTTTTATGAACGAATATGTTTGAAAATCTTCAAGAAAAACTCGAAATTGCACTAAAAAGATTTCGGGGCCAAAGCAAAATCACGGAAGATAATATAGCCGATGCCCTTAATGAAATCCGCAATGCCTTGCTTGATGCTGATGTAAACCTTGAAGTTGTTAATAAATTTATTGAAAATATTAAATCCAAAGCTGTTGGGCAAGAAGTTCGAGGTACGATTTTACCCGAGCAATTGATTGTTAAAATTGTAAATGACGAATTAATTGAAACACTTGGAAGCAAAGCATCAGATTTAAATATTTCGCCAAAGCCCCCAACAGTAATTCTAATTGCGGGATTGCAAGGTTCGGGCAAAACTACTTTCGCTGCCAAACTTGCTAAATATTTACGTAAGAAAGGCAAACATCCAGTACTTGTTGCAGCTGATATTCACCGTCCCGCTGCTATTTTGCAATTGCAACAGCTTGCTGACCAAATTAAAATACCAGTTTTCACGGAGGAAAATAAATCCGCTGTTGATATAGCAAAAGATGCCGTTGCTTATGCAAAAAAATTAGCACGCGATATTGTTATAATTGATACTGCGGGGCGAACAACCGTTGATGAAGTTATGATGAAGGAAGTTAGTGATATTTCAGAAGCTGTGCAACCGACCGAAACTTTGTTTGTTGTGGATTCAATGATTGGACAGGATGCGGTCAAAACTGCACGCGCTTTCAATGAGCAATTGAATTTGACGGGTATTGTATTAACTAAGCTTGATGGCGATACACGAGGTGGCGCTGCATTATCGGTCCGCGATGTAGTTGGCAAACCTATAAAATTCATTTCTACAGGTGAAAAGCTTGATTCACTTGAGCAATTCCATCCCGAACGTATTGCTTCGCGTATTCTTGGAATGGGCGATATTATTTCGCTTGTCGAAAAAGCAGAGCAGGAAATCGATGAAAAAGAAGCTGAAAAGATGGAAGAAAAGCTCAGGAAGAATCAATTTACATTTGATGATTTTCTTGACCAAATCAAGATGATTAAAAAAATGGGACCTTTGAAAGATTTAATTGGGATGTTGCCAGGTATGGATAAACAATTGCGAAATATAGATATTGACGATAAAGCATTTTCGAGAATTGAAGCAATTATTTTATCTATGACAAAGGAAGAACGTGCAAATCCAAAAATTATCAATGGCTCTCGGCGGTTGAGAATATCTAAAGGAAGTGGTACGCGTGTTCAAGAGGTTAATAATTTACTTAAGCAATTCGAGCAAATGCAAAAAGCAATGAAAAATGTGGTTCAAGGGAAGCGATTTCCTATGATGCCAAAATTCCCAGGTATGAAATTTTAACTTTTTTATAATAAATATTAAAATTCTATGGTAAAATTAAGATTAAGAAGGAAAGGTTCTAAGCATAATCCTTTCTATGACATAGTCGCAGTCGATGAAGCACACAAACGCGACGGCAAATTTCTTGACAAATTGGGATATTATAATCCTATAACAATTCCTGCTACGTTTGTAGTGGATCACGAGAAAGCAATCAAATGGCTCAATTCAGGCGCGCAGCCGACACGAGTTGTAAAGAACATACTTAGCTATGATGGGGTGCTTCTGCATCGCTCATTACTTTTCAAGAATAAAACAGAAGAAGAAATCGGTGAAGCTCTCACTAAACACAAAGAAATTGTTGCAGCACGTTATAAACGAAGAAAAGAATTGCGCCGCAAAAGAGAATTAGCAAAAAGAGCAGCTTCAAAGAAGGCAGAAGCAGAAAAATAGATCAATAATAATAATATAGCGGGGAGAAAATTCCCCGCCTTTATTATAAATAAATATAAAAAAATTTCTTTTTTATCTTAAATCAATAACCTGTGTACCTTTTGGGGGTTTGAATTCAAATTGGTTATCTTTTACTTTGGGATTAAATAAAAGATTCTTAATTGCAAGGTAGGCAGATTGCCCATTAATTGAAAAATTCACCGCTTCAATATTTTTTGTTTTATAATTCAAATTCAAAGTAATATAATCATCGGGATTTTGATTAGATTTCAATTCGAGTTCATAATATTTAGCACCTGTTGATTTTGTCGCAACTTTTAAAGAAGATGGTTCATAATTTTCAACAATTTGAAAAAATATATTATGAATCGAAGCGGAATTTATATCTGCAATTGTACTTATCAAAACTTTAGCTTGCTCGGGAGAATAATTCCAAACGGTTTTAGAATTGGAAATAATAATTCTACCAGGTAAAATCATTTTATATTTGTCTTTCGTAGCGGTAATCTTACCATTCAGATTTGAACCGTCTAAAGCTGCAAATTCAAATGAGATAGATTTTAACCCTGTTAATTTAGTTTTTAATTCGTTATAAAATTGCTCTTTATTTTGAGAAAGCAAAGAACTGCTTTGAAGCAAAAATAATATTGAGAATAAACTCAATACAATGCGGGAATATCTAAAAATATTTGATTTCATAATAATTAATTATTTTAATAATAATCAAAATTAATAAAAATTATTTATTTTTGAGGTTTTTCTTTTGTAAAATTTCAAAATTTTCTAAAAATCTATGAGAATATCATTAAAATGGCTAAAAGAATTTGTTGAATTTGACGCTGAACCTGAAAAAATTGACGAGATATTAACAAGTTTAGGTATAGAAGTTGAAAAAATTATACGAACGGGTGAACAATACAACAATTTTGTAATTGGTACAGTTATAAAATGCGAAGTGGTGGCGGGGTCTGACCATTTGCATTATTGCGATGTGCGGGTTATCGATAAAATTTATCCAGTAGTGTGCGGGGCGCCAAATGTCCAAGAAGGACAGAAAGTAGTGCTTGGATTGGTTGGTGCAGTTGTTCCACAAAATGGGATGGTACTGGAACGCAGAAAAATTCGCGGTATTGAATCAAATGGGATGATTTGTTCAAGGTTCGAGCTTGGGATAGATAATGACCATTCGGGAATATGGGTGCTTCCTGATGACGCAGTGGAGGGGACTGCACTTGCTGATTATTTAGGCGAAAATGATGTAATATTTGAAATTAGCATAACACCGAACCGCGGAGATTGTCTCAGCCATATTGGAATCGCGCGAGAAATCGCTGCATATTATAATTTGCCAATTCATATCCCTGAAATTAATTTAATTGAAAATAATGAAGATATAAATCAATTTGTAAAAGTTGAAATAAAAGATCCTGAAAAAAATCCACGATATATTGCCAGACTTGTTCGCAATGTAAAAATTGGACCATCACCCGAATGGATAAGGAAAAGATTGGAAGATGTGGGCTTACGTTCAATCAATAATGTAGTGGATGCAACAAATATCGTATTGATGGAACTCAATCAACCATTGCATGCATTTGATTTTGATAAAATAAAAAATAATACAATAATTGTGCGTACAGCAAGCGAAAATGAGAAATTTATTACATTAGATAGCAAAGAGCGGACACTTGATAGCAGTATGCTAATGATATGCGATATTGAAAAGCCAATTGGAATTGCGGGAGTGATGGGAGGCGAGAATTCCGAAATCACAGCTGACACGAAAAATGTATTGATAGAATCGGCATATTTCAATCCATCGTCAATTCGGCGGACATCTAAAAAGCTTGGAATTCAAAGCGATGCTTCATATAGATTTGAACGTGGTGTGGATATAGACAATTTGATTTATGCAGCAAATCGAGCAGCTCAATTAATGGCAGAATATGCAGGGGGCGAGGTTGTCAGAGGCTATATTGATGCATATCCGACCAAAATTGAAAAACCTTTGATTAAATTAAATATTGAACACGCAAATAAAATGATTGGTTCAAATATTCCTAAGAATGAAATAATTAATATACTAAAGAGATTGAATTTTAAAATCATTAACAATGATTCTGATCTTGATTATATTCTTACACAACCACCATCGTATCGAAATGATATAGAGCTGGAAATTGATGTTATTGAAGAAATTGCACGATTATTTGGATATGATAATATTGAGCCACAATATTTTTCTACAATAGATTTTTCTAATAGAGAAATTCCGGAGGATTTGAAAGTTCCTGAAATGAGAAAAAGGATACGAAATTTTTTAATTGGAAGGGGATATAATGAGATTCTAACGCAAAATATGATTGACCCTAAATCTGCTGCATTTTTCAGTGGCGAATTTGTGGAAATTACAAATCCGCTAGGCGAGGAGCTTTCGATAATGCGTCCATCAATGGTTCCATCGATGCTAAAGGCAATTGCAAATAATATAAGATTTGGAAATAATGAGCTTAGACTTTTTGAAGTGGCAAAAACATTTTCCGCAGGGGTAAATAATGGGAAATTTATATCCAATATTTCAGAAGAAGAACATATATGCCTCGGACTTTATGGAAATTTCGCAACCAGACAGTGGGGAATACCACAAAGGAACGTAGATTTTTATGATGCAAAAGGAATTGCAGAGGAATTATTGGACTTTTTAAAAATAAAAAATTATGAATTTATGATTTCGCAAAAGGAAAGCCCTATTTTCACGCGGAATTATTTGGAAATATATATGAATGATGAAAAAATTGGTGAAGTTGGTGAGGCAAATGAAAAAATATTAAAGCTTTATGATATTGAACAAGTTGCTTATATTGTAGATATTGATGCGTTCAAATTATATAATTTTGGATTGAAACAACTGAATTATAAGCCAATTTCACAATATCCACCAGTGCTGAGAGATTTAGCATTTGTATTTGATGAAACTATAGCTGCGGGTGATGTATTGAAAGAAATTCAAATGCAAGCAGGAGATTTGCTGCAACGGTTAAATTTGTTTGATGTATATAAAGGTAAATCAATTGGAGAAGGAAAAAAGAGTATTGCATTTAGTCTATATTTTGCTTCTGCAGAGCGGACTTTAACAGATAACGAAATCAATGAGATTACGGAAAGAATTATTTCACATATTGAGAAAAAATTTAATGCTCAGTTAAGGAAATTTTAAGTAATTTACATATTTTATTAATACAAAAGTAAAATGGAAGAAAATGAAGACATAATTAGGGAAAAAGATGAGGAATCTTCCTCATTTTCAGAGATAAAGGAATTATTTTCTACTGCTCTTGAGCATTTACGGAATCAAATTAAAAAAAATGCTGAATTATCAAAAGAAAATGCAGAGTTAAGAGAATCGGTTGAGGCATTAATCTTGCAAATCAAAGCTCTTCAAGAAGCAAATATGGAAATATCGACAAATAATGCACAATTAGAAAATGATATTAATTATCTACAAACACAAATTACTCTACTAAATGAAAAGAATCGTTTGCTCACTGATTCAATGAATGAGTTAAATACTCTAAAAGAAGAAAATCAAATATTGAAGGAACAAATTAATGAAAGCGAGCGGATTCTGGCAGATGTTGAATTTATTAAGCAAGCTTTGGCGGAGAAAAATATCGCTTTGAATGAAAAAGAGGAGCAAATAATGAATCTCAAGAGGGAATTATCTTTAAAAGATAATGAAATACTGCAGCTTAATTTAGAAATTCAAAAATTTGCAACACTATCGGATGAACTGAATGAATTAAAAGAAAAGAGTGAATGGCTGGAAAATGAAAATGAAAGTCTTAGGGCAAATCTAAATAATACAAAAAATGAGCTTAATATAAAAACAAATCAGTTAGAAAATGCAGTAAAAAAAATCCAGAATATTGAGCAAAATTATTTTAATAAAGATCTGGAAAAATCGAAATATGAAAGCGAGATATTATTGCTAAAGAGTCAGCTTGAGCAATCACAAAATAAGAATAATAAATTATTAAATGAAATTTCTGACATAAAAAATGAAATAGAAACATTAAAAAAAGAAAAAGCCGAAAACTTAATAAAATTCAAATCTATAATGGAGGAAAATGAGCAATTACTTACAAAATTAAATCAACTTAATGAAAGCATCAAGGAACAACAAATAAAAATTGCAGACCTTTCGGGAGAGCTAATAATCAAAAATCAAGCAATAGCAGAATATGCAAATCATATTAAGGAAATGGAAAGCAAACTCTCTGCGCTTGAACAAGAAAAACAGAACTTTAAAGATAATCAAGATCTATATTCATCGGAAAGAATAGAGGAATTAACAAATCAATTGAATTCACAAAAAATATATACCGAGCAATTGCAGGATAAAATACAAGAATTAGAAAAATTATTAGCTCTTCGATATGAGCAAATTAGGATTTTAGAAAATGAATACGAACAACTGAAAGAAAATTTTGATAGCAAGATTAATAGATTAAAAAATAAGATATTGGATTTAAAGAAGCTATTTATAGAATCTAATTAAAAATTTATCATAAAAAAATAAAAATACATAAAATTTCGTTTTAACAATAGTTAATTGACAACGATAATAATGCAAGAAGTAATAAATTTCGAAATTGGTGATAAAAGTTATAATTTAGTAGGTTATAATAAAGAATTAATAGAAAATTCAACAAGTATTGTAAAGGAGAAATACGAAGAGATAACGCAGGCGAGTCGTTCAGCAATAACGATGGAGTCAAAATTTCTACTAGTTGCTTTGAATATAGCCGAAGATTTATATCTTGAAAGAACCAAGGCTCGAGACTTGGATAGAAGCAATGAATATAGCAAGCTAATTATAGAGATGAGAGAGGAATTGCAAAAAGTATTGGAGTCGGAGCAGATTGCATAAAGTTCTTTGAAAATTAAATAAAATTTTGCTGCACTAATCTATCGTTGTCAAAAATATGCAAGAACTATAGTTATTCTATCAGGGATGTAGACTCTGTTTATTGATAGCAGGCCTCAGCTGCGAAAGCAGCGCAGATGCAAATCTGCCAGTGGAAGTTAGAAATGAACAGGCTACTTTACCCACTGTGCCAGAATGTGTTCTGAGCACCCTGACTGATAGGTTAGTGCAGTTTTTTTATATATATTTCACTATTTAATATTTATTATAAACAAATAACACAGGGAAAAAATGGAAGCGTATTTAGTTGTAGTAATTGGACTTGTAGTTGCAGCAGTAATTGGATATTTAATTGGAACATCTGTTGCAAAGAAATCAGCTAAAAAAATTATTGAAAATGCTGAGCGTGAGAAGACAAAAATAATTGAAGAAGCAACAAAGAATGCGGAGCATATTCAAAAGGAGAAGATCCTCGAAGTAAAAGAAGAATGGCACAGGAGAAAGGCAGAATTCGAACAGGAGAGGCATCAGAAGCTCAAACAAGTCAATGAGACAGAGGCGCAATTGAAAAAACGCGAGGAGAATTTAGAAAACAGAATGGATATGATTCTCAAACGCGAGAAGCAATTACAAGAAATGGAGGCAAATTTAAAAAGAGGTCAACAATCAGTTGATGCAAAATTGGCAAGGATTTCTGAACTTGAAGCACAAGCGAATAAGAAATTGGAAGAGATTTCAGGATATTCAAAAGAAGAAGCAAAACGAGTATTATTCGATAGTTTGATAGCGGATGTAAAGAATCAAGCAGCGAATAAAATCAAACAAATTCGTGAGGAAGCAAAGCAGCGAGCGGAAAAAGAAGCGCAAGACATAATCATTCAAGCAATTCAACGCACAGCCACGGACCATAGTATTGAATCTACGGTATCGGTAGTCAATTTGGAAAGTGATGAAATGAAAGGAAGAATTATAGGACGAGAGGGACGAAACATACGGGCATTTGAATCGGCGACAGGTGTGGATTTGATAATTGACGATACTCCTGAAGCAGTTGTAATATCGGGATTTGACCCATTTCGGAGGGAGGTAGCAAAAAAATCTCTCGAAAAATTAATGCTCGATGGTCGTATACATCCCGCACGTATAGAGGAAATTGTAGAAAAAACACGTAAGGAACTCGAAGAGGAGATTTTGCAAGTCGGCGAAAATGTTGTGCTTGAACTTGGTATAAAGAATATGCATAAAGAATTATGCAGATTGGTCGGAAAAATGAAATACCGTAGTAGTTATGGGCAGAATCTGTTAAGTCATTCGATTGAAGTAGCAAAAATTGCGGGGATAATGGCATCAGAGCTTGGATTGGATCCAAATCTATCAAAGAGAGCTGCATTATTGCATGATATAGGTAAATGTGTTGATGATGCTGAGGGTCCTCACGCCTTGATTGGATTTGAAATGGCGAGGAAATATAAAGAGCATCCAATAGTATGCAATGCCGTTGGTTCCCATCATGAAGATATAGAGATGGAATCTCCTTATGCTGTAATTGTTCAAGCAGCGGATAGCATAAGCGGAGCAAGGCCTGGTGCAAGACGTGAATCTTTGGAGACATATATCAAGCGACTTGAAAAATTGGAAGAAATAGCAACAAGCTTCGAAGGTGTAGGAAAAACTTATGCAATTCAAGCAGGACGGGAAGTGCGCGTGATTGTCGAACCAGATAAAATAGATGATTCTAATTCCGAGCAATTAGCAAATGATATAGCCGAAAAAATCGAAAAGGAAATGGAATATCCAGGGCAGATCAAAGTCACTGTAATTCGTGAAAAGCGTGCAGTCGCATTAGCAAAATAAATAAATTTGTATCTAATTTTTTTATAAAGCAAGATAATAAAAGATGACAACGCAAGAAATTCTTTCAAAGTACAAAACAATTGCAGTTTATGGAATGAGCGGCAATCCATCAAAGCCAGCTTATGAAATACCTGAATTTATGATTGAGAAAGGGTATAATATTATTCCAATTAATCCAAAGGAAGAGCAGATTCTTGGCAAGAAAGTATATCACAATTTAATGGATGTGCCTGATAAAATAGAAATACTTGATGTATTCAGACCATCCCAAGAAGCAGTGGAAGTGGTTAGGCAAGCGATCGAACGCAAAAAAGCTAAGGGCGATATAGATGTAATTTGGTTGCAATTAGGTATCTATAATGACGAAGCAAAAGCCTTAGCAGAAAATAATGGATTAGAATTTATTCAAGACAAATGTCTAAAAATCGAATATAATAAGATGTCTTAATGTTATGGGTTCAAGTTATTGAACCCTTTTTTTTATTTTCTTTATAATTAGAAACAATTGTATTTTGTAGAGTTTTAAAATTTTGAACATCTACTATTTATTCATAAAATTCAATTAATTTTGTATTTAATTTTTTATGTAATATAAAGGTAATCAATGAAAAGGAGTGCAATATTATTAGTGTTTTGTTCATTATTAATTTTTGGTTGTAATAACAATGAACCAACAACATCAAAGACTGAATTGAAAACATTTGATGATTCATTAAGTTATGCACTTGGAATGCAATTGGCAGAACAAACCAAGCGCGATTCTATCAAAATCAATATAGATATGTATACACGTGGATATATGGATGCATCAGACACAAATAAAAAGCGTGCAATAAGCGATAGCGGGATAGCAATTGTTTATGGTAAATTCCAAACTATAATGCAAAAAAAGCAAGCAGAACAAATGGCACAATATGAAGCTCAACAAAAAGCTAAAGCCGAAGAATTGCAAAAGCTAACTGCAAATTTTCTATCTGAGAATCGAAAAAAGCCCGGCGTTAAGGAAACAAAGAGCGGATTACAATATGAAATAATTAAGCAAGGAACAGGACGCTCAATACAACCAAATGATGTGATAAAAATGAAATACGTAGCATATTTTCCAACAGGAGAAGTTTTTGATTCTTCTTATAAAAACACACCAGCTCAATTTCCAGCACAACGAGTTTTTCCAGGATGGGATGAAGCAGCGTCTTTGATGAGAATTGGAGGGAAATATAAATTTGTATTTCCACCAAAACTAGCATTTGGAGAAAAAGGCTCGGGACCAATTCCACCAAACGCCATAATTATTTTTGATGTTGAAGTAATTGATGCACAACCAATACCACAACAAATGCAACAAGGAATTCAAGTACAACCCCAAAGACAGAAATAAGTTTTTTTAGTATTATAAAAGATGTAATTATGTTATTAAAACAAGAAATTCAGGAAGCATTAAATGCTCAAATAATTCGAGAGATGTATTCATCGAATTTATATCTCTCAATGTCAGCATATTATTCATCAATAAACTTGAATGGATTTTCCAATTGGATGCGTCTTCAAGCTCAAGAAGAGATGATGCACGCCTTGAAGATATTTGATTTTGTTCTTGATAGAGGCGGAAAAGTTAAATTAGACCAAATTCCTGCTCCACCATCATCGTGGGATAATCCGACTGCACCATTTGAAGACAGCTATAAGCACGAGCAGCTTGTTTCATCTTATATTAATGAAATCCAAGATTTAGCATTCGGTTTGAAGGATTTTGCAACAGTTAATTTTTTGAATTGGTTTGCCAATGAGCAAGTCGAAGAAGAAAAAGACACAAATGATATTTTGGATAGACTTCATCTGGCAGGTGATTCAAAAGCAAGTTTATTTTTGATGGATAGAGAGCTTGGTGCACGTCAAGCAATAGCAAACTAACAATATGAACAGAAATGCAAGATTATTCATTATTCGATGAAATTATTAATTTATCTACGGAACAAATTAATACTGACACAAAGGATATAGATCTTGCAAGTACACGAGAAATTCTTTATCTGATAAATAAAGAAGATAAAAAGGTGCCTGAGGCAGTCGAAGCTGAAATACCTTATATCGAGCAAGCAGTAGAAATTGTCTATCAAAGCATTAGAGAGGGAGGGCATTTGATATACGTCGGTGCAGGAACAAGCGGACGGTTAGGGGTCATCGACGCAGCAGAATGCCCTCCAACTTTTGGTACATCCCCTGAAACTGTACAAGCAATTATTGCAGGAGGAAATCAAGCAATGTTTATAGCTCAAGAAGGTGCTGAAGATAACGAGGCACAGGCAATAATTGATCTTAGAGCAAAAAATTTAAACTCGCAAGATGTTGTATGCGGAATCGCAGCATCGGGACGCACTCCTTATGTTAAGTCTGCAATAAATTATGCGCATTCCATTGGATGCAGAACGATTATGATAACTACTTCCAAGCGTGAAGAAGTGCTTACACGTGATATTAATGCTGATGTTTTTATTTGCCCTTACGTGGGACCTGAAGTTATTGCTGGTTCCACGCGGATGAAATCAGGAACAGCACAAAAACTTGTTTTGAATATGCTTACTACTGCTACAATGATTAAATTGGGCAAGACTTATGGTAATATAATGGTCGATTTACAGCAGACAAACAAAAAACTCATTGAGCGCTCGAAAAACATAATTATGACAATTTGCGAAGTAGATTATAATAAAGCAAGTGAATTATTAAGTCAAACCCAAGGGAATGTGAAATTAGCAATTATGATGGGGAAATCAAGTTTAGACAAGCAATCAGCATTGGAACTTCTCAATAAAGCAGATGGTAAAATCCGTCAAGCATTAAAATTAATATAATTAATTCTTTAGAAATTCCAGAACATTCTTAAAATCGTCAGGCAATTCTGAATCGAAAAATAGATCTTCTTTTGTAATAGGATGAATGAATCCAAGGGTTTTTGCATGAAGCATTTGGCGAGCGGCTAGCTGCAGGCATTTTTGAGCTTTTGAACGCATATAATTAGATTGTCCACCATAAAGAATTTTATCCCCACCATAAGTTTCATCTCCAAGAATTGGATGCTTCATAAATGCAGAATGGACACGAATTTGATGAGTTCTGCCTGTATGCAAACGGAATTTGACAAGACTTGTAAATTCAAATTCCTCGAGAACTTCATAATCGGTAATTGCGGATTTGCCACCACGTTTAACAACAGTATATTTTTTTCTATTCTGATTTGATCTACCGATAGGAGCATCAATTGTTCCAATAGGCTCAGCAAATTTTCCCCACACAATGCCCCAATACTCACGAGATACCGTATGGTTATGAAATTGTTGAGAAAGGAGCGTATCAACTGATGAATTTTTTGAAACAACAAGCAATCCCGATGTATTTTTATCAATACGATGAATTATACCGGGGCGAATTTCAGGACTCTCAAAAATTTTGGATTCATCTATTTCTTCATCATCAGAATCATCGGTTTCTTCATCAAGTTCGATTGGAATTGGTTCGCGTTTGCCGAGATAATAAAGTACAGCATTTACAAGAGTGCCATATCTATTGCCAAAAGCGGGATG
This sequence comes from Bacteroidota bacterium, assembly GCA_035451765.1. Taxonomy (GTDB): domain Bacteria; phylum Bacteroidota; class Ignavibacteria; order Kapaibacteriales; family UBA2268; genus UBA2268. The sequence goes on from DAOTPH010000031.1 coordinate 12,222, forward strand.
GACAACCATTCCCGCAGGTTTATTAACGACAATTAAATAGTCATCTTCATAAACAACATCAAGTTGAATATCCTGAGGAACAAGCTCCATTGGTGGGGGCTTCAATATTCTGCACTGAATAATATCATTTGGAAATACTTTTGAATTTTGTTTTGCAATTTTACCATTAATTAGTACTCTGCCTTCTGAGATTGAACGCTGAACTT
>DAOTPH010000032.1:0-12193 GCA_035451765.1 Bacteroidota bacterium
CATTTCTGCGGCAGGATAACCTTCTGCATGAATATATGATATTTCTTTTAATTTTAAAGCACCTTCTAAAGCAATTGGATAATTAAATCCTCTGCCAAGATACAGGAAATTCTTAACGTTTGCATATTTTTTTGCAATTTGCTCAATGTGCGATGCAGAATTAAGAATGCGTTGAATTTTATCGGGAATTAGCTCTAATTCACGGGCAATTTGAATTCCATCTATTTGAGATAATGTTCGCATTCTCCCTAAATATAGTGCAAGAAGTGTCAATACAGTCAACTGCGATGTAAATGCTTTAGTAGAGGCAACCCCAATTTCAGGTCCGGCGTGAATATAAATACCCGCATCAGTTTCCCGAGCAATAGAACTTCCAACTACATTTACTATTCCGAGAACGCAAACCCCTTTTTGCTTTGCTTCCTTAACCGCAGCTAATGTATCTGCGGTTTCTCCACTTTGAGAAATTACAAATACAATATCATCATCATATAAAATAGGTGATCGATAACGGAATTCAGATGCATATTCAACTTCAACTGGAATTTGTGCTAATTGCTCGATTAAATATTCGCCAACCAATGCTGCATTATAAGATGTGCCGCAAGCTGTGATAATGATGCGCTTGGCATCTCGCAATTTGTCTCTTACTGTACGCAAACCTCCTAGCTTCACATTTCCCTCCTCAGTAAGCAAACGCCCACGCATTGCGTCCTTAATTGTTGTCGGTTGCTCATAAATTTCTTTCAACATAAAATGGTCAAATCCGCCCCTTTCGATTTGCTCGAGTTGCATTTCAAGGGTATGCACCTCGCTATTTGTTTTGATATTTGAAATTGTCTTTGTTATAAATCCATCTTTTGTGAGTATTGCCATCTCATCATCTTCCAGATATATTACATTTTTGGTATGCTCAATAATTGCAGCTGCATCGGATGCTACAATATATTCATCATCGCCAATGCCTAAAATTAATGGGCTACCTCGTCGTGCAGCGATAATTTTATCAGGTTCGTATTTTGACATTATTGCAATTCCAAAAGTGCCTTTGACTTCATTTAATGCTAAACGTGTGGCATATTCCAAATCGTGTACATGGTCGTTAAATCGTTCAATAAGCACAGCAAGAACCTCTGTATCAGTATCTGTGCTAAAAAAATATCCTTCTTTCAATAATTGTTTCTTAATTGCTGTGTAATTTTCAATAATTCCATTATGCACAATTGCAATATTTCCCGAATTATCTGTGTGAGGATGTGCATTCGTATCATTTGGGAAGCCATGAGTTGCCCACCGGACGTGTGCAATACCAATATTAGAGTTTGATGAAATGCCATTTAATGTTCTTTCTAAATCGGCAATTCTGCCTTTTTTCTTTTTTATAATTAAATTATTATTATCATCAAAAATCGAAAGTCCCGCAGAATCATAACCCCTATATTCCATACGTTTAAGCCCTGTAACTAATAGATTTGTTATTTCCTTATTTCCAATATAACCAATTATTCCACACATTTTGTAAGTTTTTTAATTTTTTAGAAATGCAAATTATTATTTTTTTCTTAATTTGAAATATTACAAACTGCAATAAATGAAAAACATTAGGAATTCCCCTGCATTTAAATTCCTTGTTTTCTTGCTTTTAGGATTTATTCCTTCAAGTTTATTCCAGTTTAAATTGACATTAACGATTATATTTGTTTTTTGCTTTATTATAATTGCGTTAATCTTTTATTTCCTTTCAAAAAAATATCATATAAGTTCTCCAAAAATAGAATATAAACAAATTAGCAACTCTGATACATTTCAAGATGATTTATCTAATGAAAAATTTGACTTTGAAAGTTTATGCTTAATTATCTCATTTGCATTCATTGGAATGGCAACAGGCTTAGCAATTTCGTATCAATCTAGGGCAGATTATATGATTGATAGTAAAATAGTTGGTAAAGAATTCAAAGGCAATTTCAATGGCCAGGCAATAAAAATACTTAAGGAAGCTCCAAAATACACACGTATCCTTGCAAAAGGCGATATACGTTTGCAAAATTTTGATGAATTGAAAAATCAAACAATCCAATTAACTATTTTTACTAATCCTGATGATAGTTTAAAAATAAATTATGGAGATAGAATCACTTCCTTGATTCGATTCAAATATCCTCAACAGGCAAATTTGCCACAGGAATTCAATGAGCAAAATTATATAAAATATCTTGGTGCTGATTTTTCTGCCACATGCTCTGCAAAAGCATTGCATTTCAAATCCCAAAATTTCTCGGTTTCCATTAAACATCAAGTGCTTGATGCAATTAATAATAATATCAGCAAAATGTTTTCAAAAAACACAGCAGGTATTGCAAAGGCTCTCACAATTGGAGACCACAGCGATATTTCAAAAGAAATGAGGAATGCCTTTTCAGTTACAGGTACAACGCATATTTTATCAGTAAGTGGCTTGCATATTGCAATAATTGCAGGAGCCATATTATGGTTATTTTCTTTTTTAAAGAATGATTGGTTAAGATTTTTTCTTGTTGTTCTTTCTCTTAGTGCTTATATTTATTTGATTGATTATCCAGCTTCTGCTGTACGTGCAGGATTAATGGCTACGTTATATTTACTTGCTAAAACGGTGCAAAGACCCGCCATAGCTTTGAACATTGTATCGACAACAGCTGTATTCTTGTTAATATTATCCCCAGCAATGGCTTTAGATACAGGATTTCAAATGTCAATGGGCGCAATTATTGGGATTACAATATTTTTTGAACCAATTAAGAATTTTTTCAAACAATTTTTCAAGAAAGAAAATGCCTTAAATAAGTTTGTTGTCAATTCATTAACAATGACCTTTTCATCGAGCGCTGTGGTTTCGCCAATTGTTGCTTATTATTTTAATATATTTTCGATTATTTCCCCATTAGCAAGTCTTGTTTCAATTCCATTGATGGTAGGAGCGCAAATTTTTGCTTTGATTTCGATTGTGATCTCGTTTATTTATTTTCCATTTGCTCAATTAATTGCAAATTCATCACAATTACTTATTGAAATTTCAGAAATAATCACAAGCTATGCTGCAAAAATTCCATTCTCGCATTTAACAAGTGAATCGATTTTTCCATTATCAATTTTTATTTCATTTTTTCTAATTTATTTATTTTTATCAAAATCTAAACAGCAAATTGCATTTAGATTTGTTGTAAGCTGTGTTTCTATGTTAATGATTATACCTGTATTTTCAGAAAAATTTCCCTCGATGAAATATTATCAGCGGGAAGGATTATCAATGCTGCAAATCCGTAGAAATACTCAACAAAATGATTATGTTATTATTTCAAATATAGAAGATACAAATAATATTAGGAGAGATTATGGATTATATAATTTCCTAAAGAAAAATTCTAGTTTAAACAGAATTTATATTGATAAATCTATTTATGAAAAGGCATTAAATTTTAATTCCGACGAATCAAAATCAGGATTAAATTTAATTTTTATAGATAATTCTATACTAAAGCGAAAATTTTTCTATCAAAAAAATTGAAAATTGAGTAAAAAAATAGCCATTTTTTTCAATAATTAATAATAATTAATTTATTTTATAAAAATGGTAAGTATAATAAAACTAAATACTTGTAAAATTTTGGAAAAAATAATAGAAAAAATATTTAATTTTTTCCCAAAAAAGTGTAACTTTTTCAATTTTTGATTGTCTTATAGTTAACTAAATTTACAATTTTGAAAAAGTGGAAAAACAAAAAAATTTTATCACAATGTTCATTAAATGTTTAAAAATTGCTAAATTGAGAGTTTTAAAATTGACAAAATTGTAAAAGAAAAATTATGGAAATTGAAGGCAAAAAAATATTACTACTTGGTGGATGGGGATTGGTTGGTTCTGCTGTTGCAAATGAATTGATGAAATATTCTCCCAAGGAGATAATTATATCATCATTGCGTCAAAGCGAGGCGGAACAAGATGTTGCGAATTTAGAAAAAGAATATCCAAATTCATCCACAAAATTCAAACCCGAATGGGGGAATATTTTTGTTCGAAAGGAATGGAAAGATGAGGATTTCAATAAAATATTAGATGATTCAGCTAATAGACAAGCATTTATAAGCGATATATTTTTGGAGCTTGATGAGAAAATTCTCAAAAATTCTTCATTATATTCAATGATTATTGAGAATAAGCCTGATATAGTTATTGATTGCATTAATACTGCAACCGGTATTGCATATATGGATATATATAGCACAACAGCAAAAGCGATAAAGCAAATGGAATCAGGTGAAATCGAAGAAAGTTTAGCAGAAAAGATTATTGCAAGCACATATATTCCACAGTTAATACGCCATGTCCAAATAATATATAATGCATTGATTGATGCAAAAGTAAAAATGTATTTCAAGATTGGAACAAGTGGCACAGGTGGAATGGGATTTAATATTCCATATACACATAGCGAGGAAAGACCGTCACGTGTACTTTTATCTAAGACTGCGGTTGGTGGAGCTCATTCCTTGCTTCTATTTTTATTAGCTCGAACACCCGGGGGTCCAATTGTAAAGGAAATCAAACCTACCGCAGCAATAGCATGGAAAAAGATTGCTTATGAAGAAGTATTAAGAAAAGGCAAAACTATTAAATTAGTGGATATGGATCTATCATCGGCAAAAGAAGCTAGTGGCAACCTTGTTTTTGATGATTTTACTTCAATTAGAGATCTACCTGATAATTATAAATCTGTATTTATTGACACGGGTGAAAATGGTATATTTTCTCGTGCAGAATTTGAAACCATCAGTTCACTTGGACAAATGGAATTAGTAACACCTGAAGAAATCGCAACATATCTAGTTTATGAAATCAGGGGTGGTAATACGGGCCATGATGTTATTCAAGCTTTGGACGCTGCTACTCTAGGACCTACTTACAGAGCTGGTGTATTACGGAGCTCTGCCCTCGAACAATTAAAGAAATTAGAATTAGAAAATGATGTGGAAAGTCTAGCTTTTGAGCAGCTAGGACCACCAAGATTAGCTAAATTACTTTTTGAAGCTAATATCATTAAGCATATTTGCGGTTCAATGTACAATCTACTTTCCAGTGATTCTATAGAATTATCCAAAAAAGCTGAGGAATACATTAAGCAGAATGAAAAAATTCGTTCAGAAATGCTTTCTGTCGGGCTTGTTATATTGCTTTCTGATGGTAAAAAATATTTAAGGGGAAAAGATATAAAAATTCCCGTGCATAAAACAGAAACATCCTTACCATTGACAGAGGAGAATATTGAAAAATGGTGTAATGAGGGCTGGATCGATTTACGACCGAAGAATTTTGATGAATGGAAATCATTAATTAAAATGATTATGGATGATGCAAATTCAAAAGACCCAATGAATACGAGCTCAAGATTTGTTTACACAAAGCAATATTGGGAGAATTTCGATACTTTTAATGAAGGGAAAATTGTAGCGTGGGTTTTTGAAAATATAGATAAAGGATGGAGATTTAAAAGATAATTATTTCTATTTGATAAATATTTGTTATTTTAGAATTTTAGAAAATGTAAATATGAAAAAAACAATTAAAATATGTTTTATTAAATCAAAGGATTTTTCAAAATGAAGAAGGTATTCTTAATACTGGCAATGGTCTCATTATTTGCAAGTACGATCTTCGCTTTGGCAGAGGATAAGAAGAGCAAAAAAGAAGAAGACCAATTATTGTATAAAAGTACGTTCAGTGTTCCAAACTTTCCTCCTGTAAATTCAAGCTTTCCACAACCTTTTAACGAGACAAATAATCCAAGAACAAGTCCCGCTATATCAACAGGTTATTATTGGATTGATGTTGATGAATCAATCCCTCCAATTTTTAAACAGGGTGGGAGGACTACTTGGAACATCAAACAAGCTTTTGTCGACACATTAGTTGAACCTGGATTATGGACAAGAATTCTACCAGGTCCAAGGATATTACCAAAGGAACATTGGCAAGAGTATAAGGCAGATGGTCATCCTTATTTTCGTAATAATGCGAATGTAAATGACCAACCGGTTGATTTCTTTGACCCAAATATAAGTGGCGATGGAATGCTTGATTCCACCGATGATGCTTATGCGGGTCCAATGCCTATTAGTATTGCAGGTGGATTCTATTTTAATGGCATTCGATATGATAGCTTCTATGTTTCCACTAATGGTGTTATAGCTTTAACAAACCGTCGTTATTTCTATGATGCCCAAGGCAATCGTACTGTTCCTACAGGTGCAATGTCTGCTTATGATCCTATGAGTATGGATTGGTTTATTACAGCAAACGATCCAATAATTGGATGCACTCGATGCAGAAATTTTGATGATAACGGTGGGGGTTTAGGTACAGGCGATTTCGTTCGCGATGATTTTGGTTATACTCACTCTGTATTGGGGCTTGATCCAGCAAGAATTACCGAAGCTCCACCCACCACGGGACCATCTAAGCATCTTGATGGTATTAGAGCAAGAGGCAAAAGCTTTAATTCACTAAATTCTAGCTTGAAACAAGCTCTTATTGCTTTTGCATGGGGAGATATGGAACTATCTCAATTTAGCGCAACAAATAAAAAGACAGATGATTGGGGCAAAGCATACTTCAAACGCTCAATTTCGAACGATAAGTTAATCATTTACGTTGTCAATATGACTCCCGTAAGAAACCTTAGTTTATATCATTACGGTACTTATAACGAAGCTCTTGGTAAGCGCCCTGTTATCGATGGTGATTTCCCATATTTCAATTCCCAAATTGTATTAGATGGTAAAGATAGTAGTGTAACAATTTTATTTCCACAGGTTGTTGGTCAGTTTACTATGGGTTATAGGCCTGATGATGCATTTTCGGTTATCAGAAGAAATTCAATTTGTGGTGTTTCAGGATGGGCAAGGCATGTAAATTATCCTACAGGTGTTCCTGCTCCTAATCCGAATGACCCAAACAATTATCCACCAAAAGTCGGAACTCCACAATACTTCTATCCCTGGGCCGCTGAATATCAACAATATTCTGTTTATTTTGACCACTGGCTAACGGAAGTTTTAACCCCACAAAGTGGTCAAATTATTCTTTTCAAGCAATTTAAAAATGTACTGCGTGCAGCAACTGTTCAATATATGGTTCGTAGCTCGACAGATTTAAATATCGATCTTGACCAATATCCAGTTCTAATTAAAGATGCATCTAATTATGAACTTTTTGCAGGTGTGCCAAGAATAGGTGCAATTCAACCTGTTGCATTAGTTCAAAATCTGACAAACGATATCCAAGGTCCTAATGGAGTGAATTTCACTGAGCAAGAACTTAACTTCCGTGTAAGATTCAGAATTGAAAATCAAGTTACACAAAAAAATGTATATAATCGTTTAGTTCCAATTGACCAAAATTGCTTATTAGTAGGCAATAGTAGTGATCCTGCTCAAAGAGCTTTATGTCAAGGTGAACCACAGGTGAGAGTTTATCTTGCTCAATCTGTAACTAAATCAGGTTCTACTTATACTATTGTGCCTGAAACTAATTTTGCAGGGACGGGTTATAAAGGAATTCCTTCATATAGATTCGTGCAAGTATATTTCCCACCATTTGAACCTAATGAATTTATACCACAACATATAGGGAGATTGCGAGCATATACTACAGGTGAACCTTACAAACCTGATAATACAACTCTTTATGATGCATGGCCATTTGACGATGAATTTTCTGTTGATTTATTTGTGCTGAGACGTTTGCCTGATTTCAATTATGATGGGACAGAGTTCCATAATGTTTATGGAGTTAATATGCCATCAGTATGGAAATGGGTAAATATTAATGCAGAAATGGTTGATGGAGAGGTAAATTGCGAGAATCCATTACCACCACGAGGCAAATTTCAATCAGCTTATGAAGCTGAATATGATGAGAATGGTCATCTGAAAAATATCACCTATACCAATAATTATCTTTTTTCTCCTGTAATCAAAATGAACAGGGTGACCTTGACGGGTGATGAACCTAATCCGGCGACTATTACTAATCGAGAAGGAAATGGCGATGAAGTGCGATCTTTCCCAATCAATATGATTGGACAATTTAATTCTATTTTATCTGTTTCTGTTCAACGAACACTCAAGCAAGCCGATTGGCCACGTGGTTGGTGCGATAAACAACAGATAGGACCCGAGGCTCGAATATTTTCACAAGGCAATTATTTAAGTCCATATACATATAATCCAAATCCAGATGTACTTTCAGTCGAATTTGCTTTACCAAGCGATGATGGATTAAATGGCATTACTAATATTCCTCAAGCAAATTGGAGTGTCCATCCACGACGAGGTGGAGCAGCTCCTGTCAAGGATATTGCTGCAATTAATATTTTTGGCGGTGGTGGCTATCGAATTGGCTTCCTTGAAACAGATAAAGATTCAGCTCTTGCAAAAGAAGATCCGGGCACTAATAAAATAAATGGATTACGTGCAAGCGAATTCGACGATGGTATTGACCACGAGTTTAAAAAGTATTTTGTAACTATTCCTGATACATTTATTAGATGGAAAAACGAAGGAGCTAAAAATTTCAGGTTTAGGCTTCATGTTTATGCACAAAATAATCTAAAAGGTATAGGGTGCATTAATGATGATTATGATGATTTTCTAGTCGATAATATTTATATAACTATTCCAAAAGAGGTCCCAGATATTGAAGTAAATTCAATTAATTTAGTCTGGCCTTATACAATGGCTCCTGCAAGCCAGGCTACTAATATTCCTATTAAGGTAACCGTTAGTAATAATAGTAAAATTAATGCAGCTAACGTTGCTGTAAAAGTAAAAGTATTCAGAAGCGATGCTAAAGGGAATCATGAAAATGATCCTATATACTGTAGAATTGAAAATATTGGCAATTTCGTTGGTGGTATGTCGTTGGATGTGCCAATGCCTGCCTGGAACGCAAGGAAATCTCAAACCGCTGATTTGAGCTACTATTATATTCAAGCAATTGTAATGATGCAAGAAAAAGATATGAATACTATTAATGATACAAACTTTACAATTTTCCCATTACAATTTGGCGAATCTTATGCTTATGATCCAGTTGTTACAAATACAACAAATGATGTAGGTTCAATGGTTAGAGCAGGGCGTGGTTTGACTTTGCCAGGATATAATTTCACTGGTACAGGTTCATTTGATAATCCTCAAAACTTTGACGCTAATCGTGAACAATTTGAAGCTGGTTCAACAGCAGGTTATGGCGGTTCTGGCTCCTTTGCGATAAGATTTAATGTGCTGAATAAAGATAGCTTGCGTGGTTTCGAAACTTACTTTACTCAACTAAGCTTATCCCCAGATCCTATTCAAGTATTAGTTTTTACAGATGTTGGTGGTAAACCGCAAAGTATAGTAGCAGGCACACACTGGCAAACACAACGTATGTATGGCAATTTGCTTGGCGCCGAACAATATATCAGAATGCAATTTCCAAAACCTGTCGAATTAGCTCCAGGTTCATATTGGGCAGTTATAGCACAACTTGGCGAAACAGGTCTTGAACTTGGTGCAAAAGCTTCACGTATGGGTATGAGAATTATTAATCTGTCCATTACTCCTGATGGATACTTAGGAACAGCAGCAAACTATCTTAATCTTGATAAGAATTTCAGAGTTAAAAATAATCAGAATCAAAGAGTTAATGCTAATTTCTTTATGTATGAGAATCTTTTCTTATCAGGTAATTGGTATCAAATGACTCCCCCATTAGGCAATCCTGGCTATCCGCATTTGGACCATGTGGGAAGAGTTCCTGATCCATGCAGAACAAAGACATTTTCAAATGGCTCGTGGATTCCTATGCATAGACCATATTTTGGACCTCGCGAATATGGACAGAATAAAGAAGAATACCAGTGGTGCAGTGATGATATTCCAATCGAATTGTCATATTTTAATGCTGAAGTTAGAAAAGGTGCAGTTGATTTGATATGGGAAACTTCCTCAGAAACAAATAATCTTGGCTTCTATATCGAAAAACGCGATATTACTGCCGACCAGAATCAAAATTGGTCAGAAATCAATTTTGTATCCGGTAAAGGTACAACTACAATTAAACAACGATATAATTATGTTGATAAAGATTTGTTGTTGAATCATACTTATGAATATCGCTTGCGTCAAGTAGATAAAGATGGTTTGCAATCTTGCTCAGCAACCGATCCTGTTCGCGTAACATATATAGGTAATGACAAGATTATTCTTATGCCAAATTCACCTAACCCATTCAATGGATTTACAAAAATTTCATTTACTTTGGCTACTAAGCAACACGTTAGTCTCGATGTTATAGATATTTATGGCAATGTTGTTAGAACTATTGCAGATGCTGAACTTGATCCTTCTACTTATGAATACTACTGGGAAGGTAAAGATCAAAAAGATCAATTAGTTCCAAGCGGAACCTATATTTATCGCTTAACATCAGGCTCAGATATATTAACAGGAAAAATGACTTTAGTTAGATAATAACTTAGAGGCATTGACTTAAATTATTGCTCCCTGTTTCGATTAACGTCAGACAGGGAGCATTTTTTTGAAAGTTAATTAATTTTTTATGGTATAAATTATGGATGATACTATTTTTGACAAAATTATCCGAAAAGAAATTCCTGCTAAAATTGCTTATGAAGATAACAAGTTTATTGCTATTAATGATGTAAATCCGCAAGCACCTTTGCATCTATTAATAATTCCCAAAGAAAATATACCAACTTTGAATGATGCTTCAGATAGCCATAAACAATTACTTGGAGAAATGTTGCTACTTGCAAAAAATCTTGCGAAACATTTTGGGGTTGATGAGAAAGGATATAGACTTGTTTTAAATGTAAACGATGATGGTGGGCAAACAGTATTTCATCTACATTTGCATCTTTTAGGTGGGCGTGAGTTCGGTTGGCCTCCTGGTTGATGATTAGCAAAATTTCCTTAATTTGCATTAATGGAAGATTCAAAATTAATGCAAGATTTTGCTGATGTTTTTGACATTGAAATTAAGTCATTAATTATGGCAAAATCAAAAATTGGTGAAAATTATCAATTCGCTGCTGAACTAATTGCTAATTCAAATAAAGTAATTCTATCGGGTATTGGCAAATCTGGCTTAATTGCAAAAAAAATCGCTGCAACTCTATCAAGTTATAATTTATCAGCAGTGTTTTTGCATCCTGTTGAAGCATTACATGGTGATATAGGCATTATCCAGAAAAATGATGTTGTAATATTTGTTTCCAAAAGTGGAAGCACGGATGAAATTGTTCGCCTTGTCCCGTTCATTAAATCTCGTAATGCAAAGATTATTTCGATTATTACTAATACAAAATCTTATCTTGGTGCGAATTCTGATATAGTCCTGGAGGCAGCAATTGAACGTGAAGCTTGCCCGTTTGGTATTGCCCCTACTTCTAGTACGACTGTCGCACTTGTTATTGGGGATGCGCTTGCTATTGCTGCTGCACTTTTATCAAAAGTTACCCTTAAAGATTTTTCCCGTACTCATCCCCTAGGCACTATTGGAAAAACTCTCACCCTTCAAGTGAAAGATATAATGCACACAAATAGTAATATTCCAATAATTAATGATAAAGCATTTTTCAAGGATGCAATTATTGAAATATCTAAAAAGAAACTGGGATGCGTTTTGGTGATTAATTCCATCGGGAAACTGGTTGGCATCATTACAGATGGTGATGTCCGTCGCACTTTACAGAAATTCGATGAAATCAAAAATATCAAAGTAATCGATATTATGAATCAACAACCAATTACTGTTCACGAAGATATTTATCTTGATGTTGCATTATCTATTATGGAAAATCGGGAAAGCCAAATAAATGTATTGCCTGTTGTGGATGATTCAAATAAACCAATTGGCGTTATTCGATTACACGATATTATATTAAGTGGAAAATAATTAGGGATATTTATATTATTTTAGTATTGGTTTGACAGGTTCAATCTCTGTTGGCTCAATTGAACGAATTGGTGGTTCTGTAGTGGTTTGCTTCTTTCTCGCCTTTATTTTTGACAATGAATCAATTTGAGATATAACAATACCTTCCTTTGTGATTCTAACATTTTTTGCAATATAACCTGGCTTTGCAAA
>DAOTPH010000033.1:0-12030 GCA_035451765.1 Bacteroidota bacterium
AAATCATTTGAATTTGCATTAGAATTTTTATTGATTTGAGCAGGATCAATATTAGAAACGCTTGCATTCTGATTTCTCCCCGCATTAATAATTTCGCGATATTCTTCAGGTGGCAAAAATGCATCCAACTCCCCTAAATGCCGACCAAATAATCCACCAAGTAAAAAGAATGTTATAGCAGCAAAGATAATTGCAAAAGTTATCCGAGGTGATGAAACTTTTTCGACAGGTGAATCCATCTCAAATCTGAACACACCGAGGATATATAATGTAATCAATAATGATATTCCGACCCATATTGCAAGGAATAAATCTTTTGGCAAAATCCCCAAACCCCAAACTAAGTCAGCATTGCTAATAAATTTCAGAGCAAATGCTAATTCCAAAAACCCCATAACAACTTTTATATTATTCATCCATCCGCCAGATTTTGGCATCTTTTTCAAAAAAGCGGGGAATAAAGAAAGTAAAAAGAATGGAGCAGCAAATACTACTGAAAATCCCAGCATTCCAATTATTGGATAGAACCACTCACCCGTGCTTGCTGCAATCAAAGCTGAGCCTACAAATGGGACAGTACAAGTGAATGATGTTAAGGAAAATGTCAAGCCCATTAATAAGATGCTCAATACACCTGAGCTTTGTCCACTTTTTGCGTTCAATGTATTGAGTAATTTTGTTGGTAATTGTATTTCAAAGGCACCGAATAAATTAAAGGCAAACACAATAAATAATAAGCCAATGGCAGTATTTACCCACGGATTTGATGCAAAATCCCTAATTCCAGTTGCACCAAATATAATAGCAAGTAAAAATCCAATTGCTGTGAAAGTCAAAATTATTCCCAATGCATAAATTGTGGAATCACGCAATGCCCTTCCTGGATGACTTTCGGCGCGTTTTGTAAAAAATGAAACAGTAATAGGAATCATTGGAAATACGCAAGGAGTCAGCAATGCTAATGCTCCTGCTGTCATAGCAACCCATAGAAATGAAAAAATGCCTGCCTTTTTGCTTTCTTGGATATTTTCCTGCGATTTCGTTATGACCTCCCCCGATTTGTTTTGCGATATCTTTTGTTCAGGCTCATTGGCAGGATTATTAATTTCTTCTTGGACAAGTGAGACTTGCGCAGAATTATCAATGTTGCTTTGTGAAGTTGTATTTTTCGAAGTATATACTTCGGGAATTAATCTACCTGAATAAAAATCGGGTGGTATGCAGCCTTCTTCTGTGCATAGTTGCAAATATGCTTTTGCAATTACTCTATCTTTTTTAAAATCAAGATTCCTCTTTGCAATAACTGGAACTTCAACTGATATTTTTCCCTTATAGCATTCAATATTCATAAAAAATGCAGAATCATATTTTATATATGGTTTAGGAGCAATCAGATCGCCTGCAATTTTTATATCGCTTTCAGGAGAAAAATGTATTTCAGATTGAGTTGGACCACCGTATTCGCCCTCTTGCAATTTAAATGAATATGTATGATAATTCTTATTGATATTAATGTCTAATTTAATCCAAAATTTTTCATCCTTCTGAACAGTTAATTTTGAAGGATATGCTGATACATCTACAAGTTTAGGACTTGCAAATAAAGAATTGATGTTAAATAATATTATAAATGCAAAAATGCTTACAAAAAATGGAGTTTTTTTCATTGGATAGATTTAATAAATTTTTGCTTATTATTTATGAAAAAAAACGAATTCTTTATATTAGTATTTTAAGTACTGTAAATAAATATTATAAATTATTCTTAATCTTTACAATTTTTTAATATAAACAATATAATTTTGTAAATTATTTTTAATCGGTTTTTAAAAATGTTAAATAAAATTATTGCTTCTATTATTCCTATTTTTCCCAAGAAATTCATATATATTTTTGCTAAGAAATATATCGCGGGTCCTACTCTTGATGATGCTATTAGGGTCACAAGGGAATTAATGGCAAAAGGTGGTATGAGCACAATTGATGTGCTTGGCGAGTTTGTCACCACAAAAGAAATGGTAGAAAATGAATTGCATGCTTGCAGTACTGTGCTTGACGCAATTATAGAAAATCATCTTGATTCAAATTTGTCGGTCAAACCCACTTCACTCGGACTTGGTATTGACCCAGATTATGGATATGAAAATATCAAAACATTGCTTACAAAAGCTAGATCTCTTGGATTATTTGTTCGGTTGGATATGGAAAATTCACCTTATACAACAGCAACTATTGAATTATATAAACGATTGCGAAAAGACGGATTTGATAATGTAGGAATAGTTTTGCAAGCATATATGCGTCGCTCAATGGACGATGTCAAAAGTTTGATAGAATATAAACCAAACATTCGCCTCTGCAAAGGGATTTATGTTGAACCTAAAGAAATTGCCTATAAAGATAAAGAAGAAATTCGCGAAAATTATCGCCGACTTCTGACAACAATGCTCGATAATGATTTCTATGTTGGTATTGCAACTCACGATGAACCTTTAATTCTTTATGCTGAAGAATTGATAAAGCAAAAAGGATTGACAAGAGAACAATATGAATTTCAAATGCTTTTGGGTGTTAGAAATGAGCGCCGGGACCAATTGCTTGCCGAAGGGCATCGGTTGCGTGTTTATGTACCATTTGGCACAGATTGGTTCGGCTATTCCACACGGCGATTAAAAGAAAATCCTAAAATGGTGAATGATATAATCAAATCCATTTTTGGTATGAATAAATGAAATTTCTGAAAATTTCGAGATTATTTCTTTTATTATTTTTATTCTCATTTTTCATTTTTGGATGCAATAAGAATAAGAAATTTGTTTATTCAAGCGATCCTAATTACTTAACGATCGCCACTCTTAATTGTGAATGGCTTGGTGATGGCATTAATGACATCAATCCTCGTTCAGCAGAAGATTACGAAAATCTGGCAAAAGTAATTGCCGATACTAAAGCTAATTTAATTGCTTTGCAGGAAGTCGAAAACCCCAAAGCATTAGAAAAAGTATTAAAATTTCTACCCAATTATAAATATATATGCAGCAAAGGCGAGTCAAAACAAAAACTCGCCTTCCTTTATGGCACTGATGTCCAGATTATTCAATTTATGGAATATCCACCATTGAATGTAGAATTTCAAACAACTCGTCCAGGACTGATGGCGTATTGCAAAAAGGGTAATCTTGATTTTTGGATAATGGATGTCCATCTTAAATCTACTTCTGGATATGATAGCACAATTGATTTAAAACAACGAAGCTACCAACTTCGCACCCGTCAAGCTGAAGTTCTCAATCACTGGGTTGATTCAATTCTTGCTTATAATGAAAAAGATATTATTATCCTTGGTGATTTTAATGATAATCCGAAGAAAAAATCTAACCAGACCCTCGATGCATTAGCAAATAACCCAAATATCGAATTTCAAACAGCAGATTTCAGAAGTTGCAAAAATCCTTTCTGGAATTCAATTGACCATATTATTATATCCTATAATTTAAAGAAAAGAATACTTGCTGGATCGCTTATGATGCTTAATACTTATAATTTTTATGGGAAGGAAAAAGCTGAAAAAATATCAGATCATTGCCCTGTGTTAATAACTTTTGAAGTCAAATCACCTGATAATGATTGAATTACCAGCTTCCACCGATTTTGAGCTTAATTTCCCAATTTTTTTCATTAGGGTCAATTGTTGTGGAATTTGAATTTGTGGAATATGCAATTTGCCCCAATACTTGATTTAGAGCAGTTGAATTTACCGAAAACGGAATTTCAATTATAATTTGATTATTTCGGGAGAAATTCGAAAGATTGCCGCTAAGGGTCCAATTGACATTGCCAAGTAATTTGCCTTTCAATTGAACGCGTGTTTGCTCGAAATCCTGACTATTCAATTGTATATCAGCACTTTCGATAACTCCCGTTTTGGTAAGCAAGTCAGAGAACGAACGTGATGCAACAGATGATAGCCCCATATTCCCTAGCTGATTGAGAATAGTAGGATCAAGTAAACCACCACCTGTATTTAATGCTGAACCTGGGATATAACCAAGTAGCAAAAGATAAAGTGCATTTTCTTGAATAGCAGTAGAATCACCTTGAGGCACCTCATTATTTATCGTATAGTCGAATTTTACAACAGGGGATTGAGCTGTACCCGTAATTCGTATATATATTATATACTTGCCTGGATTTTGTGGGTCATTAACTTTTCCTTCATACTCTCCGGTTATATTTAAAGATGGATTCGTTAAATTACCTGTTTGGAAAGATATACCACCTGATGCTTTCATCTCTTTATATGATTTAATAGTCGAACCTTCTTCAAGTATCAAATCGCCATAAAGCTGCCCTGACGGGTTCTGCGAATTTAATACGAATTTCAATGGAATTGTAGGGTCGCTTGTTCCAATTATTGCATTTACTTGTCCAATTGCACCTAATTGCAATGTTGCATTAATTTTTTGAGGAATGTAAATACTTAAATCAATATTAAGCTTCTCGGAATTCAATCTTCTTGTTATTGCTCTTTTTGTTGTATCTTCTTTAGTAGTATCTTCGATGATTTTATAAGTGTAAACTTTTTTATCATCTTTTATTTCATATATAAAGCTTGATTGTGCTTTTGAATTTGCCTGCGAAAGATTTACAATTGTAATATTTGAAGGATTGATTTGTACCGCTCCTATAATTTCCTGAGATTGTAAATCTCCCATAATTATAAGGGGTCCGCTTTTTGTCGATATATCAACTTTGCCATATATTCCCATATTGGAAGATTTTGAACTTTCATCTAACACTATAAAATTTTTCATAGATACCCCAAAATTGAAATATTCGAGCCGGTTTTGCGACAATATCAGCTCGCCATTTGCATCTAATGAGCCTGGATATTGTACATTATTTAAAGAAAATTTCTCGATTTTGATTTGATTATTATCAATATTTATTTTGGAGCTTATTTTATAGTCGATATTATTATACTTAAGATTAAATCGAACATTATTTATATCGAGGTTCCCATCAAGCATAATATCATCAATATTGCTTCCAAATAAATGAATTTTCGAATCAATTACACCTGATAAATTTGAAAGAAACGGTAAAAATATACTTAAATACCTTGCTTGAAGCGAATCTATTGATATATCTAATGCAAAATCATCATATATTTTGCCAAACCTTTCCATAGACAAATCAATCGGAAATTTAGGAATCTCAATTTTTAGAGGTACATCAACTTTTTTATTTTTATCACCAATTTCGATTTTCCCATCTAACTTCTTTTCTAAATAAACAAAATCGCCAATAATATTTCCAAGATATGATTTTTCATATATCATACTATCAATACCAAATTTCAAAGCATACTCGGGGTTGTTTAATTTTCCATCAGCATTGAAATTCAGATACATATTTTTATAATACAAATCATTTAAATTTTCTTGGAAATCTTTTGAAAGTAATTTTGCATAGTCTTTTATATTTATATTACTTATCAGCAAAGATATATTATCAAAACCTGTAGTATCTGCTCTACCTTTAATTGTAATTGTTTCCTTATTATTCCGCTTCAATTCGAATTCTTTAATATTAATGGATGATGCATCGAGAAAGATTGATAAAGGTCCAGCATTTCGCCAATTATAGCGATTGAGAGCAGTTAAAAACAATGTATCAATTTGCAAATTAAAGTAATCTTTTTCAATATTACCAATCATCTCAGTATGAATATTCAATAAAGTATCATAGTTCGCAGACAAATCGATATGTAATGTATCGGATTGGTAATTCATTGATAAATTGGGACTTATAATTTTCGTTTGATTAATTTTTAAAGCATTTATATCTCTGATATTAATATTAACTTGTGAAAGTTTAAATTGCCCCGCATTCTTTTCGATTCTTGCAAAACTGTTAATTGAAAAAGGGTCGGATTGAATTTTTGTTCCATCTGAATTTATGCTCGTAAAGCCAATTTCCATTGGGCTAACATCTGCGATAAAATTGTTATCGAATGAATTAAGTCTAATATCCGTATTTATTGAGCTGACTATATATAAATTAGGTACAAACACACTTACCAATGAAAAATCATTTAAATTTATTGATAAATCTAAATCAAAAAATGGAAATGTATAATCTTTAAATTTTTCAGACAAAATGCGGTCTAGCGTTGTGTCTTGCTTTTTTAATATAAAATTATCATAATAATTTTGGAGATAAAAAGATACAAATTGAATGTTCTGTTCCATTGAATTAATAAACTCACTTATTTTTATCTCTCCAATTGCTCTGATTTGATTATCGCCTGATTCTAATGAAAATACTTTTTCATTATTTTCATTATTTTTCAACGCAATGTCAATATTTTGTGGTAATAGAGCAAGATTTTTCAAATATAATTCTTCAATTTTTGTAGAAAATTTGAATTGAATTGAATCCAAATCTATTCCTTTTCCTTCCAATTCAAAATTATTACTGAAATTCAAGGGCAGATTATTATCGTGAGCAACTGCTGCAAGATTGACGTTATTTATTCTTCCTTTTAAGTAATAGCTTGGATTCTTAGAATTCCTAAAATCAGCGGTGGCATTTAATCGGACAAAAGAGCGGCGAGGTTGTGGAAATTTTACCAAAATTTGCGGAAATAAAGCAATGCCTTGATTTAAAGACCCTCGAACAATAACTGTATCAATGCTATTTCGATAAATAATTGATTGATGTACTAATAAAAAGACAGTATCAATCATTTTATCGAGTTTCATACCGCTACCGTTTAAATAAAGGCACCCATTTAAATTTGATGCAAGATCTTTCGAAGCAGTGATATTTTCCAAATTAAGATTATTAAATTTTAAATTTGTGTAATATTTATAATCTGGCTCAAACTGGAAATTTACATCTCCAACTATACTACCCGCATTTGTTAATAAATCCAGTTTTCCATTTATATCTTGTGTGCTTCCTGCTGCTTGCAATTCTTTAATTTTAACATAATTAATATCAGGAATGCCCGATATATCTTCATCAATAAAACTCAATAGGTCCGTTTTGGTGATATATGAATTTTGAATATTAGCCATATATCTTAAACTATCATCCATAAAATTGAATAATGAACCTGTTAAATTAATTTGTGAATTTCCAATTTGAGCATTGAACTGATTTACATCAAGCTTTTGATTTGTACCATTCGCATTAATTTTAATATGTGCAACTTGATTTTGATTAAAAGGAAGGTCGAGGAAAGTAAGTAAGTCATTTGTATTTATGGAATCTATATTTGCATTTGCATAGAAAATAGCTTTCTCAATGTCAGTAAATTTTTCAACTGATAGCGGTGAATAATTCCCGATATTTCCCGAAAGATTTATAGCTGAATTGTTTGTGCGCAAATTTAATTTTTCAATATTAATTGATGTCGAATCCATCTGAAATAAAATTGCCAATGAATTTAGATTAAAATTATAATTCTGCTCATTAAATGATATATTTTTGATATTTCCCCGAATTTTATTTGTATTTAAATTTGCATAAGCAGATAAATCAATATTTAAATTTTGCGCAAATAAATCAAGTGGATTAAATTTGCTCACTGTATCAATATAAGTCGAATCTTTTAGGCGAAATGTAATATTTGAAAAATTTAATTTTTTTATATTAATAATTGGTTGTGTTGCTGAGGGTTTTGAAACGGCTTTTGCTGGTGGAGCGATTTTCTCAAAATTCCATAAAGAATCATAATTATTTCTCAATAACTTAACAATGCCGTTATGCAATTCAATATCATTAATAATGAATTTGCTTTGAAAAATTGGTGAAATATCTATATTTGCTTTGATATTTTCAATATTTGCAAGTGTATCGCCGTCAGCAATCATACAAGCTTGCTTGATTTCAATACTATGCAAAGAAGTAAACTTAAGATCTTCAACACTGACTTTTGCGAGCAAAACATTATTTGCAATATTTGTTGCAAATTTTAAAACTGGTTTCCTTAAAAATTCTATTTGGTTAATTGCAAACAATGAAATTATAAGGAAGAGAATTAAAAAAATAAGTCCATATCCCAACCATTTGAGAATGGAAAGAAATATGGACTTTCTTTTTTTATTCTCACTCATTACCACGCAAATAAAGGAAATTTACTTGTAAATTCAATAACTTCTTGACGAATAGATTGCAATTTTTCTGTATCTTTATAATTATTAATCACATTATCAATAAAATCAGCAATAATTTTCATTTCATTTTCTTTCATTCCACGAGTCGTAATTGCGGGTGTACCAATTCTAATACCTGACGTCACCATTGGTGATTTATCTTCATTTGGCACAGTATTTTTATTTACAGTAATTCCTGCTAGATCTAATGCAATTTCTGCATCTTTCCCTGTTATCCCCTTATTTCGTAAGTCAATTAACATTAAATGATTATCGGTGCCACCACTTACAAGTTGATAATCTTTTGCTATAAGCTCTTTTGCGAGTGCCTTTGCATTTTTCAGTACTTGTTGAATATAAATATCAAAATTATCAGTCAAATCTTCTCCAAATGCCACAGCTTTTGCAGCGATAACGTGCATTAATGGTCCGCCCTGAATTCCTGGCATTACAGTTGAATCCACGATTTCACTCATCATTTTCACCCTACCGCTTTTTGGAGCAACAATTCCAAAAGGATTTTGATAATCTTTGCCAATCATTAATATGCCGCCTCGAGGTCCGCGCAGTGTTTTATGCGTTGTGCTTGATACAATATGGCAATATGGCAATGGACTTGTTAAATGTCCCTTTGCAATAATACCCGCGGGGTGAGCAATATCTGCAAATAAAAATGCACCAACGCTATCTGCAATTTCTTTAAATTTTTTGAAATCAATATCGCGTGGATATGCACTTGCACCAACTGTAATCATCTTGGGCTTGTGCTGCTTAGCTAGATCCGCTGCATAATCATAATCAATATAACCTGTTTGCTCATTTAATTTGTATGGAACAAAATTAAAAAGTATACCCGAAAAGTTTACAGGGGAGCCGTGAGTTAAGTGCCCCCCGTGAGCAAGACTTAATCCCATCACAGTATCGCCTGGTTTCAGAAATGCCATATAAGCGGCTAAATTTGCGCTGCTTCCTGAATGGGGTTGCACATTGACATATTCTGCGCCAAAAAGTTTTTTCAGACGTTCACGAGCTAAATTTTCTGCCACATCAACAAACTCGCATCCACCATAATACCGCTTGCCGGGATAACCCTCTGCATATTTATTTGTCAATACCGAGCCTTGGGCTTCCATTACTGCGGGTGAAACAAAATTCTCACTTGCGATTAATTCGATTTTTTCTTTTTGTCGATTTGCTTCATTAGTTAATGCTTGATAGATTTCTTGGTCTGTTTCTTTTACAATATCGTACATTTTAATTTCCTAAATAATAACTATATATATTTGCAAATTACAAAAAATTCACGAAAAGATGATTATTTAGTCATTAAAATCGAAACAATTGTAATTTTGTAGTTTTCAAATTGTAATATTATATAAAATGAAAAATCTAAAAGATTATAAATATTTTATAAATAGAGAAATAAGTTTAATCGATTTCAATGAACGTGTGCTACACGAAGCAATGGATGAACGGCATCCTTTGCTTGAACGGATGAAATTTTGCATAATTTTTAGCTCAAATATTGATGAATTCTTTATGATCCGTGTTGCAGGATTAAAGGAACAAGTTGATTCTAATGTTGTCGAATTATCTTATGATGGCAAAACTCCTAAAGAGCAATTGATGGAAATAAGGCGCAAGCTCATTCCTCTTTTTGAACTTCATCGTAATATATTGATGGAAGAGATTTATCCAAAATTAAAAGCACATCATATCGAATTCCATCAATATAATGATCTTGATAAATCAGATAAATCATTTTTAGATGATTATTTTGACAAATATGTTTTCCCTG
Organism: Bacteroidota bacterium; assembly: GCA_035451765.1. Lineage (GTDB taxonomy): Bacteria > Bacteroidota > Ignavibacteria > Kapaibacteriales > UBA2268 > UBA2268. The sequence goes on from DAOTPH010000033.1 coordinate 9,964, forward strand.
TATTGACACCATTAAGTTTTGGACCTGCAAATCCTTTTCCAAATTTAATTAATTGCAGTTTGAATATTGCATTTATACTTTATGATAATATAAAAAAGACTCAAATTTATTCATTCTTGCAAGTGCCTAATTTTTTACCACGATTGGTGAAACTTCCAAATAGAGATGGCTACCATTACATTCTTTTTGAGGAAATAATAAAAGCAAATGCCTTCAAAATTTATCCGGGGATGCAAATTTTGGGAGCATATAATTTCCGCGTCACTCGTGATGCAGATATTGAAATTGCAGAAGATGAAGCCGAAGACTTGCTTTACGAAATATCCGAAAATATTAGAAAACGACGTTGGGGGATGCAACCCGTTCGCTTGGAATTAAATCCTAATTTTCCCAAAGAATTACTTGATTTTATTCTAGAATATCTTGGATTATCAGATGAAGATGTTTATATTTATAATAGGCCTTTAAACTTGCCTGATTTTCTTACACTCTTGGACTTAGATCTTCCCGCATTGAAAGACCCTCCTTTTACTACACGCATTATAAAGGAATTCCAAGGCGATGATGGATCTATTTTCGAGGCAATTTCGCAAAAGGATTATTTGGTTCATCATCCCTATGATTCATTCTCTAATTCTGTTCTGCGTTTTTTAAATATTGCTTCAACTGACCCTGATGTATTATTAATCAAAATCACTCTTTACCGGACAGATCCTAATTCCCCAATTTTAGAGGCATTGAAATTGGCTGCGGAAAATGGAAAAAGCGTTACAGCGTTTGTTGAATTAAAAGCCCGATTTGATGAGGAAAATAATATCGTCTGGGCAAAAAAATTGGAAAAATCAGGGGTGCACGTTGTCTATGGTGTTCCACATTTAAAGACACATTGCAAAATTGCCTATATTGTTCGCAAAGAGCAGGATGTTTTCCGCACTTATGTGCATCTGTCTACAGGTAATTATAATCAAACAACAGCAAGAATCTATACTGATGTTGGCTTTTTTACTTCCAATCCCGAATTTGGAAAAGACGCCGCTTTATTGTTCAATTTTCTTACAAGTTATTCTCACCCATCAGAATGGAAGCATTTTTCGGTTGCACCTATAAATTTGTATCAAAAATTAACTCGTTTAATAGATAGAGAAATCGAAAAATCTACTCCTGATAATCCAGGCTTGATATTTGCAAAAATGAATCAACTTGCTCATCGGGAACTTATCCCAAAGTTGTACGAAGCTTCAATGGCTGGTGTCAAAATTCAATTGCTTGTACGGGGTGTGTGTTGCTTACGTCCTGGTATGCCCGAAATTAGCGAGAATATTGAGGTACGCAGCATATTAGGTCGTTTTTTGGAACATAGCCGTATTTTTTATTTTAAAAATGGGGGTGATGGTGAATTTTATTTATCAAGTGCTGATTGGATGAGCAGGAATTTGCATAACCGTATTGAGGTAATGTTCCCCGTATATCAAAAAAATTTGAAAAATACCCTTAGGAATATTTTAGATACTAATTGGAAAGACAATACTAAATCGTGGAGACTGAACCCTGATGGTACATACACAAAGCTGAAACCCGCTGAAGGCGAAGAACCTTTTATTGCTCAAGAAAAATTTCTTGAAGAAATACAAATTCATCAAAATAAATTAAAAAAGTGAATTATGGATAATCTTGATAATAATGAAATAATTAGGCGAAGTCAAGCAATTTTGCAAAAAGTCAAGCCATACCTTGCAATCGATGAAGGTGATGTTGATGTAAGCAATTATGAACCTGAAAATAAAACATTAGTATTAGAATTCAAAGGCAATTGCATCGATTGCCCCTTATCGCTGATGACTCTCCGTGCAGGCATTGAAAAATTAATCCTGCGCGATATTCCTGCAATAAAAAGAGTAGAAAAATTATAAATAAATATGTGTCAGAAGCATCCTTGCAGTTAGCTAAAGTCCTCTGTTGAAAATTAAGATCCATAGCAACAGAGGGCTTTAGCCCTCTGCATATTGAACAAGGGGTGGGGCACCCCTTGTTCATTTACATCCCCCTGCCCCCTTTGTTAAGGGGGAA
>DAOTPH010000034.1:0-11680 GCA_035451765.1 Bacteroidota bacterium
AAGACTGAAAAATTGCAAAAAAGTTGCAGATTACTACAAACTTTTTAAATCTAAGGAAAAAGAAGAATTAATATTTTTAATAATTCATCAATCCTACAAATAATCCAACTTGAATTTTGAAACCTGATTGATTCAATTTGTCGGGGACATTTGTAACCCGTCCAATAGAATTGTATTTCCAATTTGAACTCCCAAATGGGTCCTTGAGTGAAAAATTATAGCTTGCATTCAATCGGAACATTAAAAAATTGGTGACTGCATACTCAAAATTCACGCGTGGTTCAAGATCTAAAAAGTTTTGAGATAATTTATGTGAATAAAAATCCGCTATATTAGTTGTTGTTGGCAACTCATTCCAATCCACATCTCTTGCTGTTTGAGATATATCAATATTGGATTTTGCCATTCCGATTCGCAATCCACCCAATATGGCAAAAGATTTGAAAGGAACAAAGGCGTAATCGGCAATTATTCCAATATTGGAAATTTGGTAATTTAATTCCCTATGCAAATTCAATGAATCAAACGATGATGAGGAACTTCCACCATCGGTAAAAAATCCTAGCCGCAAATTTTTCACAATAAATATACCTGTAAAGACCTCAAATCCACCTTGGTACATTGGTTTGCTTAAGTTGTCTAATCCATAAGATTTAGCAAGATTATTTACTTCGTCAAGATTGAGAAATTGAAATGCCGCTGTATATCCACCCCCGAGACTGAAATATGGCGATTTCTCTGTCTGAGTTGGTTCAGTCTCAAATTGAAATTGTTCAATGTCCGGACCTTGTGCAAAAATTTGACTAATGGAAAGCAAAAGCACTGAGGTAATTAAAATTATTGATTTTTTCATTTATAACTCCATATTTTTATCTAAATAAACTATTTTGCCATTTGCAATAGTTGCAATAACACGAACATCGTTAAACGATTTTTGCGATAAATCATTATTTAAAATTACGAAATTTGCATTATAAAATGGCAAAATTTCGGTATTATTATTGGTGTCTTTATATAATTTACGTAAATTTTTTGTATAAGTATCAATTGCAGTATCCAAATCGAGAGTTTCGTTTGGTCTATTGGAATTAACTAAGGCATCCAATCCAAGAATTGGGTCAGGGCTTTCTATTGGTGCATCAGATCCTGATAAAATTGTACCGCCATTATTTATAATACTCCGCCAAGGATAAGCATATTCAAGTCGTTTTCCAATGCGTGATTGAGCCATACCTTTTGTATCGCTTACATAATGAATCGGTTGAATTAATGCGAATATATGAGGATTCCCGAATTTTTTCAAATCACCTGGATGAACCATCTGACAATGCTCAATTCTCAAGACTAAATCTTTATGACCATTATTCTCCAGTATCTTATGATATGCATCCAATACAATGTGATTTGCTTTATCGCCAATTGCATGAGTTGCAACCTGAAAGCCGTGGTTAATTGCCAATTGAATTTTGCGAATAAGAAGCACGGGGGGAATTAGTATCTGACCGTAATTACCAGGGTCATCATTATAGGGTTCGAAAAGGGCAGCGCTATGAGAACCAAATGCTCCATCAGAATAAAATTTTACACCATCTATTGAAAACATATTCCCAATGTAAGGCTCATTAATAAAATGGAGATAACCATCATTATCTTCCTTCAGATAGGAATGAACTCTCATTTGTAATTTGTTTTCATTATCTAAATTTTTATAAATATCAAGAAATTCAGGAAATGTATCCATATCGCAAATTTCTGTTATTCCGAATTTGAAAAGAATTTCTTGAGCCTTAAGTATCATTTTAATAATTTGGTTGTCGGAATATTTCGGCAGAATTTTCAATATTTTTCCCATTTCAGTATCGGCTAATATTCCATTTGAATGATTGCGAAACCCTGCGATTTGCAAAGCAATTGAATTTACCCACACCGAATGCCCATCGATACGTTTCACGCAAACAGGAATATTTGGGAAAACAACATCCAGCAACCTTTTATCAGGCAATTTTTTATCTAAAAAATTTTCCTCATTCCATCCATAACCATATATCCATCTATCTCGGAAAAATGGATTTTGTCTTAAATACGAAACAATTTCCTGAGCAGATGTAAAATCCTTGAAATTTGGTACTATTTCATTTTCACCAATACCAAAGAAATGCAGGTGCGAATCAATAAATCCAGGAAGTAAATATGCATTTTCAAAGAAATAAGCCTTATTATTAATTATTAAATTAACACCATTGGAGATATTCTTCGTTCTTTTGATTTGATTGTTTTCTAATTCTAGTTCAATTTGCAATGGTTTCATATTTTTTTCATAAATTATATTTTTTTCAAATAATAGATGATATTAAACACAGAAGCAATTGTAATTGCTTCACAAAAATATGGGGATTCAAGCAAAATCATTACTTTCTTTACTAAAGATTTTGGCATAATTAAGGCAATTGCAAAAGGTTCATTGCAGATAAAGAGCAAATTTGGCAGTGCTTTAGAAATTTTAAGCTATGACAATATAAATTTCTATAGCAAGCCCGAAGGTCATTTGCAATTGCTTTCCGATGCTGAAATCCTTCGCCCATTTTATAATTTAAGCAAATCTCTCGAACATATTACAATTGGCTTTGCATTATGTGAGACAATTCTCAAAACACTCGATGAACAATATAAAAATCCAATTATTTTTGGTTATCTTGTCGAATCTTTAAATTGTCTTAACAACTTGTCATTAAATCCCGCCAATATTTTAATAAAGTTTTTAATTAATTTATCTTATACTCTTGGTTTTGGTATTAATTTCGATAACAATGAAATTGAAAATGAACATTCACCTTCAAAATTTAACAAACAAAAGTATTTATTAAATTTAGAAAATTGAAATTTTAAAATTATAAATAATTATTCAAATAACAATGAAAATTTTGATATAGTTGATATAAAATTATTGAAAAAAATATATAATATTAATAATTTGCCAATTAATAATATTGGAGATATTGAATTTTCAATGACTGAGATAAGCAAAATAATTAATATTTTAAGCAAATATTATCATTATCATCTAGGAAAGTATTTTTATTTAGAAAGTATGAGGCTATTAGTCAAATGATTTGGAAAATCTTGCTTACAATCTTTTTTGTATTGATGAATGCTTTCTTTGTGGCAGCTGAATTTGCAATAGTAAAGGTTCGGTCATCCTCTGTTGAGTTAGCAGTACGTTCAGGAAGTGGAATTGCTAAAATATCTCAGCATATTGTCACGCATCTAAACACGTATTTATCTGCAACACAATTAGGTATTACTATTGCAAGTCTTGCATTAGGATGGATTGGGGAAAGTGTTGTCGGTGACATTATTATTGATATTATGGCTTTATTTGGTGTTAATGTTTCAGTCCAATCTGCTCATCAAATTGCATTTCCCTTAGCATTTATTATAATTACATTTTTGCATATCGTTTTTGGCGAACTTGCTCCCAAAAGCCTTGCAATCCAATATCCTGAGAAGGTAACAAATTTTGTTTCTATCCCTCTTAGAATATTCCAAATTATTTTTGGGCCTATTGTATGGGCATTAAATTCATTTGCAAATTTCGTAATTAAACTTGCAGGGATTGAGGTTTCAACAGAAACCGCTGTTGTTCATTCGCCCGAAGAATTAATGGTAATTGTCGAAGAGAGCACTCAAAAGGGTGTAATTGCAAATGAAGAGCAAGAAATGATTGAAAATGTTTTTGAATTTTCTGAAACTCCCGCAAAGCAAATTATGGTACCACGCAATAAAATTGTCGCAGTTCCTATTAATGCAACTCCTGAGGAAATTTTAGAACGTTTCTCTATTGAAGGATATTCGCGTATGCCTGTGTATGAAAACACAATCGATAATATTCTTGGCATTGTCTATGCAAAAGACCTTTTAAATCTATTTTTAAATAGAGAAATTATTATCTTAAAAGATATAATCCGTCCTGCATTCTTTGTGCAAGAAAATGATAAAATAAATATTATTTTGAAGAAAATGCAAAATAATCGCGCTCATCTTGCCATTGTAATGGATGAATTTGGTGGCACAGCTGGAATCGTCACAATGGAAGATATTCTCGAGGAGCTTGTAGGCGAAATTCAAGATGAATATGATGAAGAATTGCCTCAAATAGAAAAGATTGGTGAAAACGAATTTGTGCTTTCTGCGCTTATTCCTATCGATGATTTAAATGATAATTTGCCCGAACCAATTCCTGAAAGTGATGAATATGAAACAATAGGGGGATATATACTTGCAGAATTGGATAGAATTCCCGAGCTTAATGAAAAATTCCAAATTGGCAATTATGAATTTCAAATTCTCGATCGAAAACCTTGGCAAATTGAACGCTTGAAAATGAAATATACCGTCAAATCGGATGAGAAAGAAGAAGATATATAACAGATTGGAACTTGTAGGGTTCAAAATTTTACTCTAATATTCAAATGTAGAGACGCCATATATGGCGTCTCTACAATGAGCCTTCACCAATCCCCAGTCACCTGAACCTACGACTCAAGACGTAAGTTCAATCTTAATAATCAATATGGGTTATCCAACCAAATGGATCTTCAATCTTACCATATTGAATGCCAAGTAATGTATCATACATTTGCTGAGAAATGGGACCAATTTCAAAATTATTTATAGTATAGTCTTTCCCACCATAGCTAAGTAATCCAACGGGTGAAATTGCCGCGGCTGTGCCTGTCCCAAAACATTCGGTTAATCTACCTGATTCAATACCTTCAATAACTTCTTTAATTGAAATTACTTTTTCGGAAGCTTTATAACCAAGATGGCGGGCAAGTTTCAATACAGAATCGCGTGTGACACCTGCAAGAATAGTTCCCGATTCAAGAGAAGGTGTGATAATTTCACCATCAAGCACAAACATAATATTCATCGAACCAACTTCATCAACAAATGTTAAATTTACTCCATCAAGCCATAATACTTGCGAATAACCTTCTTTTTCGGCAGCAGCTGTTGCTCTCAAAGATGCTGCATAATTTGCTCCTGCTTTTGATGAGCCAAGCCCACCACGAACTGCACGGACATATTTATCGGATACTTTAATTTTTACGGGACGAAGAACATCTTCATAATATGGGCCCACTGGTGACATAATGATTATCATTGTATATTCTTTCGAGGGATGAACACCAATTATATTTGACGAACCAAAAATAAATGGGCGTATATACATTGTCTCGCCTTCACCCGATGGGATAAATTCTCTATTCAAATAGACCAATTCTTTTATTGCATCAAGAAAACGCTCTTCTGGAAATGGAGGAATTACTACCATTTCAGCTGAATGATTTATACGCTTTGCATTCATCTCAGGTCGAAATAGATTTGCACCACCGTTGGGATTTTTATAAGCTTTTAATCCCTCGAATATCGTTTGTGCATAATGCAAAGTCATCATTGCGGGTTCAATTGACAAGGCTTGATAAGGAAGAATTTCTCCTTCCTCCCAATTTCCATCTTTATAATGAGATATATACATATAATCAGCAAAGTACCGACCAAAACCTAATTTTGACCAGTTAATTGAATTTTTCAGTGTATCATTTCTTGGAATAAATTTAAATTTTGACATATCATAACTCCAATTTGAAAAATTATAAAACACAAATTTATTAAATATTTAGCAATAAATTCATAATATTTCTATAAATATTAATAATTATTAATTATGATAAACCTAAACTTTATGTTAGGTTATTATTTATATTTAATGTAATTTTGTTGTTTTAAAGGGATTATAATATGGAAAAATTTAATTATGTTAAATTATTAGTATTAATTTGTTTGTTAAATTTAACGAGTATTACAATTAGCGCACAAAATGAACAATCTATGGACTCACCCGAGATGAAAGCCTTTATGGAATATATGACTCCAAGTGAAATGCATAAATTACTTGCAAAATTCGATGGTGACTGGGAAACCAAAACTCAATTTTGGATGTCACCTGATTCACCGCCTGAAATCTCAACTGGTGTTGCACATAATAAGCTAATATTTAATGGGCTTTATTTGCAAATGGAGCATTCTGGCAAATCAGATATGGGTGAATTTCACGGTATGGGCACATTTGCCTATGATAATGCTGCAAAGGAATTTCAAGCATCTTGGATTGATAATTACGGAACTTGCCTTCTTTACCAAACTGGCAAATACAATGAAAAAACCAAATCTATTGAAATTAAAGGTGAATTTGCTGACCCTGTCTCCGGAAAACCTTTAAAAACTCGATCTGTTTATACATATATTGATGATAACCACTGGTCAATGGATATGTATAATATGATGGATGGAAAAGAATTCAAGAGTATGCACTCGGACTATGTAAAAAGCAAATAATGCTTTTTTATTTGTCCATATCGATCGAATATTTCTCGATAATTGGCATTAATCTGTCTTTATTGCGGGATTCGACTTTGATTAGCAGACGTGTGCCATCGTTATCGTCAATGCGTTCTAATATTTCGGCATTCTCGTATAATTTGTTCACATCTGCTCCCGCTGAATATGGAATAAACAAAGAAAATGTTAAATTATATTTTTCATATTCATTTTGCATTCGCTCAAGCAATGCTGTTATATTTATCCCTCTTTCAGCTGATATAAATACAGATTGTGGATATTCGCTTTGCAATTGATGGAGCATATCAAGTGAATCGAGTTTGTCAATCTTATTGAATACATAAATCATTGGTTTATCCTTTATCCCAATTTCCTCAAGAGTTTCATTAACTGTATTAATCATTACTCTAAAATTCTGATTGCTAATATCAATAACTTGCAATAAAACATCAGATTCATTTGCTTCAGCAAGTGTAGTTCTGAAAGATGCAATAAGATGATGTGGCAAATTCCGAATAAATCCAATTGTATCCGAAAGCAATGCAGGTTTATTATTTGGCAAAGTAAATTGGCGAACTGTTGTCGAAAGCGTTGCAAATAATTTGTTTTCCACAAGCACATTAGAATTAGTTATTGTATTCATAAGAGTTGATTTTCCCGAGTTAGTATATCCAACAAGAGCAAATCGTGGCATTTTTTTACGTTGCTTGCGTTGTTCTTTATTTTGTCTATCAATTTGTTGGATCTTTTCTTTCAAAATTTGAATGTGATGACGTACCACTCGCCTATCCGATTCCAGCTGTGTCTCCCCTGGACCACGGGTACCAATCCCACCGTATTGTTCAGAAATATGCGCCCACATTCTTGAAAGTCGAGGCAATAAATATTGCAATTGCGCAAGCTGAACCTCTAATTGAGCTTCTGTGGTTCTTGCATTTTTTGAAAAAATATCTAAAATCAACCCGCTTCTATCAAGCACTTTGATTTGTAACTCATTGCTTAAATTGCGCATTTGAATTGGCGAGAGTTCATTATCGAAAATTATAAGATGGACATCATCTAATTCGGCTAATTCCTTTAATTCATCTAATTTTCCCTTCCCAATTAAAGTTGCAGGATTATAGGCAGGCAATTCCTGATAAATTTTCTCAACGACTTCAGCACCTGCTGTATTGGCAAGTTGTTCCAATTCGTCAAGTAATTCTATTGCTTCGTCTCTATCATCGCTTTTTAAAAATACTTTGACAAGTATTGCTTTTTCTCTCTCGGGTGCTGTTTCGTAAATTTTCGCCATTATTTAATATTAGATATACTTTTTCTAAAATTAAATTTCATCTTTCCCAATTGTCTCAAATCCACATAAATCTCGCAAAGCTTCAGGTATAAGAATGCTCCCATCTTCTTGAATATTATTTTCAATAATTGAAACATAGAGACGTGATGTTGCAACACCACTACCATTTAATGTATGAACAAATTCAGGTTTTGAATTTGGAGTTCGTTTAAATCTTATATTTGCACGTCGTGCTTGAAAGTCCTCAAAATTAGAGCAACTTGACACTTCGAGCCACTTTTGTTCGCCTGCTGCCCATATCTCTAAATCGTAAGTCATTGCACTTGCAAATGATGTATCGCCTGAGCATAGCAACACAACCCGATATGGAATTTCCAATGCCTGCAAAATATCTTCAGCCTCTTTAACAAGTATTTCCAATTGAGCATAAGAATTCTCAGGCAATGTAAAATTGACCATTTCAACTTTATTGAATTGATGGACGCGCAAAAATCCGTGGACTTCCTTGCCATAACTTCCTGATTCACGCCTGAAGCAAGGAGAATATCCGCATATTTTCTTTGGAAGTTCATCAATTTGCAATATATCATCCCGATGATAATTTGTAAGTGGAACTTCCGCTGTTGGGATCAAATATAAATCATCCAGAGGTGTATAATACATATCTTCAACCATCTTTGGCAACTGCCCTGTTCCAAACATACTGGCTGAATTGACTAAAAACGGTGACCACAATTCCGTATAATTATGTTTTTGGGTGTGATAATCAATCATAAATTGATGAAGCGCTCGCTCGAGTTTTGCTCCTTTCCCAATATAAAATGCAAATCCTGATCCCGAAACCTTTGCGCCTCGTTCAAAATCAATAATTCCCAAATCAGTTGCAATATCTATATGATTCTTTTTGAGTTTTTGTTCCTGCGGTTCTCCCCAATAACGGATTATTTTATTATCGCGTTCATCGTGTCCAATTGGCACTTTTGGAGATAGCATATTTGGGATCCGATAAACAATTTGATTCAATTGCTCTTCCAAATTGCGCAATTGCTCATCATATTCCTTGATTTTATCAGAAACCAATTTCATTTGTGCGATAATATCATCAGCGGGTTTGCCTTCCTTTTTTAATTCAGCAATTCGACGTGATTCCTGATTCCGCTCATTTTTTAATTTATCTGATTCTTGAATTAATATTCTACGCTTTTCTTCAATATCCAAAAAATCCTGAAGGTCGACTTTCTCATTCTTATTTTTAATATTTTCTACTACGGCGTCAAAATTTTCTCTGATGAATTTTAGATCTAACATAATTTTTAAATTTTATAATTTTTCACGAACAACATAAGCGATTGCTAAATCATTTATGTGCGATAATGATATATGAAATATTTCATCCGAATACTTTTCTAAAGTGTTACCACTCAAAATTAATTGAGGTTCGCCATTTGGTTTGTTCTCAATGCTAATTTCTTTAAAATGGAATCCTTGCGATATACCTGTACCTATTGATTTGCTAAATGCTTCCTTTGCAGCAAATCTTGCGCTATAATGTAAATATCTCTTTTCTTTGAATGAATCTGAATAACTGATTTCTTTTTGTGTATAAATGCGATTGAGAAATTTATCGCCATATTCTTCAATTGATTGCTTTATTCTGCTTACTTCAATTATATCAACACCTATCCCTAATATCATAAATTTGTTAAGTGGTAAATATTAAAAAAGCAAAATTAAGCAAAATCCGATAACTTATAATTTCAAATATGTTTTGTGCGTTGTCCAAAAATTGCAGTTCCAATTCGCAAAATTGTGCTTCCTTCTTCGATGGCAATTTTATAATCACCCGACATCCCCATCGAAAGCTCGGTTAGCTGCTGAGTTCTAAGTTTTTTATTAATTTCATCTTTTAAATTCCTTAATAATGCAAATTCGCCTCTAATCAGTTTTTCATCATTTGATAATGACCCAATTGTCATAAGCCCAATTAAATTTAAATTCTTAAATTGCATTATTGATTTTGCTAGTTCTATAGCATCATCAGGTTTGCAACCCGATTTGGAGCTTTCACCTGAAGTATTAACCTGCATTAATATATTTTGCTTGATATTGAATTTTTCTGCACGCTTATTGACTTCATCCGCAAGTTCAATTGAATCTATAGAATGAATAAGCTTAGTATTTGGAATTAAGTATTTTACTTTATTAGCTTGCAAATGCCCGATAAAATGCCAATCAATTTGATATGGCTTGCTATCGAAATATTTCAGTTTATCACGCAATTCTTGGGCATAATTTTCTCCAAAACTTCTTATTCCAGCTAAAATTCCCGCTTCAATTGTTTCGGGAGGAAATGTTTTCGATACTGCGACTATTGTAATCTCCCCAGGATTTCTATATTGTTTCTCAGCAGCATTTGCAACTTCTTTGCAAATTTTTATATAATTTTTCTTTATTCTTTTTATTTCTTCTGCATTTTCCATTATTCTATAATTATTTTCTTTGTATAAAGCAAACGGCTATTATTAAAAATTACTAAATTATAAAATCCACGTGATAATTTGCTCAAATCATAAGTTTGCATCCCAGAATTGTTCTCGTTATTTTCTAATACTATTCTTCCTAAAAGGTCATAAATTTTGAAATTAGCTTTGGAAAATTGACTAAAATCAATATTAAGTTGATTATTATTTATGCTTACAAATTCAGATAAGCTTCCATTATCTTTAATATCGGATTCAGGAGAAAATTTAACATCCATAATATCAACTAGCGAGATGACACCCTCAGGATAATCAAATCTGACTGAATCACACTCAATAGCTGGATAAAAAGATATTTCAGTAGTCGCTCCACTGAACCTCACAATTTTTGTATTTACAGGGAAGCCGTTCTTTATAAACGTTATAGTCAGGGGAACATTTTCGAATACATTCCATGTCAAAAAATTATTTTGGGAAATTGAAATACGGGAAATATTATATTTTGCGTCGCTAAATGATGGTTTATATCCAAAATTTATTGTTAATTGTGGAACACCAATGCCATAAATCCATTGATTAAAGAACCACCAATAATCTTTTCCCATTTGCTTATTGAAAAATTCAATGAATTCTTCAGTGCTTATATTCTTATATTTATATGTTTGATAATAATTTTTTAAAAAATTCAAAAAATTATCCATACCCACTTCATAGCGAAGCATTTCTAAAACAATGGCCCCCTTTAAGTAAATTGTCTGTGGATAATTTGACACTTTTCCGCCCCGTGGAAAATTATATAGTGGAATAGCTCCCTCAGACTTCAGATATACATTTATATAATAACCTCGCTTCCATATTAAATCTAAAAAATACCGAACATCGCCATATTTATGCCCGAGCCAAAGAGATTCGCAATATGTTGCAAACGACTCATTTAGCCATACATCCCGAAAATCCCAGGGTGTAATTGCATCGCCAAACCATTGATGAGATAACTCATGAGCTGCTGTTGGGTTTGCTGTATCTTTATTATTGAATACATTGTATAGCTCGGTGCGCGAATAATTAATCATTGTTTGAGATTCCATCGACCCGCAATCAGTGATGACATATCCAATTCTACTAAATGGATAAGGTCCGAATGCCTGAGAAAAATATGAAAGCATTTCAGGTACAAGTTGAAATGCAAACCAAGCAATTGATGTATCCTTTGCTTGTGCATAAGCATAAGCTGGCACTATTGAATCGCCCAATTTATGTTCTATGAATTTTCCTACATTGAATGTAAGCAGCGATGTTGCAACAGGCTCGTAGCTCCAAAATATAAATGAGTTTGTGCTATCATTAATTTCTCGCATTGTACACTCACCATTTGAAGTCACGACATAACCTTTTGGAACTCGAAATTCACAACTAAATTGTGCTTTATCAGATGGATGATCATAGCAAGCAAGCCAATGCTGAGTTGTAGAAACATAATTATTCATAAACCCAACACCTAATG
>DAOTPH010000034.1:11690-11995 GCA_035451765.1 Bacteroidota bacterium
TAATGAATATAGCACACTATCGTCATAATGAACACCTCCCCATTTATAATAATTATTTTCCAAAGTCATATTGCCGTGGTAATAGATACTAATTGTTGCAGTATCTCCCGCATTACTTCCAATTGGAGTAATTTCATAATGGTAAAGTGAATCGCTCGGTTTTCCGACTTCTACCACTGTTATTATTTTATTATTATAAAATACTGAATCGATTATTAAATCTCGAAGATGAAAATAGAACTTGCTTGAGTCTGTCATCTTTCGCCAATATAGATTGATATTATTATTTGCTTTAATTTCCTTTT
>DAOTPH010000035.1:0-11732 GCA_035451765.1 Bacteroidota bacterium
ATCCCCATAACTAAAACAAGTATTGAAATGAAGCGACACTCGGGCAATCAGATACTGAATATGAATATTATAGCTTAATTTTATTCGACTTTGCTAAATCTGATTTGAATAAGGAACACCGCAAGGTTGTTGATTTTGTTAAAAGTAGAATTACAGATGAATCAAAGGTTACAATTTATGGATTTACCGATAACATAGGCGAAGAAAATATAAATAAAAAGATCTCTGAAAAACGAGCAAGGGCTGTTTTAAAGAGGTTAAATATTGACAATAATGTTGTGGTTGAAGGTAAAGGCGAGTCGGAATTGATATATGATAATTCGACACCTGAGGGACGTTTCTATTGCCGAACTGTGACTATTAATATTGAAACGCCAATTAAGCAATAATCATTATTTTCGGGGTTTTGCTTCTATTCGATAAATTTGAATATTATTTTTCAAACAAAAATCTTCCTTATTTGTTATTGGATAGTGCCAAGGTTTTGTGCTTGTAATTTCATAATCAAATAAATTGGTTTTTTCCAAAATTTTTTGATGGTAATCATCCACATAATCGCAATCCGTCGCTAAATAGAGCGTAGCATCTTTTTTCATAACTCGATAAATCTCTATTAGAAAATCAATTGAAAATAACCTTCGATTTTGTTGTCGGAGCTTAGGCCAGGGGTCAGGGAATAAATAAAATACTTCAGAAATTGAATCATTTCTGATAAATTTCAAACCATTGACAGCAGAGTACCAAATTACCCATGCATTTTGAATTTTCTCGCTTGTGATAAGGTTTTGCGACCATTCAGCAAGGCTTTTCCGCAATTCAATACCAAGTATATTTCTCTCAGGAAATTGCTCAGAATAATCAAGTAAAAATTTTGATTTACCACAACCAATATCAAGAATATCAGGTAATTTTTTATTTCCAAAAAATTCTGATATGTCAATATCATCATAAAGTGGTGGATAATAAGATGGAACAATTTTCAAATCATTTATAGGAAAATAAAGATTTGAATTTGTATGATGTCGAATTTTTCGAGGATATGGATATTTATTAAAATCTATTTTCATAACATCCTATTTAATAATGAGCAAGGATGCTCATTGCACATATATAAATAATTTATCAATTTGCTTTGTAATCATTAATAGAAATAGCCAAATAAAGCATCTATAAACAATATTGCAGCAGCTGATAAAGTAAAAGCTCGAACAGTGCTATTGCCAACACCTTCGGCGCCACCCGTAGTTCTATATCCAACAAAAATGCCAATCAGGGAAGTCACACTGCCAAAAACTGCTGATTTAATTAATCCCACAATTATTTCTTTTAATGAAAAGAAGCGTTGAACTGATTCAAAAAATAAATATAAGCTGAAATCATATTTAAATGCAGTCAAAATATATGCACCAATTAATCCCACGATATAAGAAAAAACAACAAGTATTGGCATCATAACCGTTGTCGCCATCACACGTGGCATAGCAAGATAACGATTTTTATCAATGCTCATCATCTCGAGAGCATCAAGTTGCTCGGTCACCTTCATAGTTCCCACTTCTGCGGCTACACTTGCACCAATTCGACCGGCAATAACTAAAGCTGTCAGTACAGGTGATAATTCTGTGAATATTGCTGTCGCAATAGATGAACCAATAAATGGTTTTGCAAGTGAAAGCATATTAAATTTATCAAAAAGGCTTGTTGCTTCTAGTGCAGATATAATACCTGTAAATATTCCAATCAAAACAACTAATGGAAGGGATTTATTGCCAACGACTTCCATTTGTTTAAATATATTTTTGCGATTTTGATAAATATTTGGAAAATATTGAATTACTTGTATGGATAGCAGTCCAAATTCCCCTACTTGTCGAATAAAATGTAGTGAAGTTCTACCTAAAAATTCAAAAAATGTTTTCATAGAATTACAAAATTGAGAAAAACAAGTAAATCGGAATAATTTAATTATAACGTTGATAATAAATCGACATCGATAATAAGTTTTATTTTGTTTGAGGCATATTTTTCATTATAAATTTTAATAACTTCATTTAATACTTTTCTCATAATTCTTCCATTTTTGTCTAATGATTTATAATCTTTAATAAATATAATTCGACGATAATAATTGCGAATGCGTGAAATTGCAGGCGTTGAGGGACCAATGAATTCAATAGCTTTTTTATTTATTTTATATTGCGAAATAATCTGATTAATCAACGAACTAATTATTTCAATAGTATTTTCTGCTTCATCTTGATTAAAAGATTGCACTTCAATTTTAGAAAAGCGCGTAAATGGTGGATAATTAGCTAACTTACGATGCAGAATCTCATAATTATAGAAATCTTCATATTTATATTCAGCAGCATATTTAATTGGTTCTTTATCGGGGTTATGAGTTTGAATAATAACCTCACCTGGATTATCTTTCTTCCTGCCTGCTCGTCCCGAAACCTGCGTAATAAGTTGAAAAGTCCGCTCATAAGATCGAAAATCAGGAAAAAATAAATTCAAATCAGCATTTATAATGCCGACAAGCGTAATTCTATCAATATCAATACCTTTTGATAACATTTGAGTTCCGACTAATATATCAATTGTTCCATTTATAAAATTTTGCAGTATTTTGCGTTGTTTAATAACACTTGAAGTAGTATCGCGGTCAAAACGCTGAATATTTGCCACCACACCTTTTGCTTTTAAAATTTCCACCATTTCTTCTTCTATCCTTTCTGTACCTGCACCAATTGTATGCAAATCCGAAGAACCGCAAACGGGACAGGTCTTTGGAGATGGTTCAGAATATCCACAATAATGGCAAACGACACTGTCATTTACTTTATGATAAGTCAAGGAAATATCGCAATTTTTGCACATCGGCACATATCCACAATCTCTGCAATAAAGCTGCTGTGCAAATCCTCGTCGATTATGAAATAATATTACACCTTCATTTTTTTCAATTCTATCTTTAATTTTTTCCATTAATTCATTTGATATATAACTGCTTGAGGATTTTGTTTTATCCTTTTTTCTCATATCTACAATTTCAATAATTGGCAGCACTGCATTATCAGCACGTTCATCAATTTTCAAGAGCTCATACTTTCCATCAATAGCATTATAATAGCTTTCGATTGATGGTGTTGCACTTCCTAGAACTACAGGGCATCGTTCAATATTTGCTCTCATTATTGCGCAATCCCGTGCATTATAACGTGGTGAGGTTTGCTCTTGCTTATAACTTGGGTCGTGTTCCTCATCCACAATAATAATTCCAAGATTTTTCAAGGGGGCAAAAATTGCAGAACGAACACCAAGCACAATCGGGTAATTACCCTTATTGATTTCCGAAAAATATGTATTTCGCTCGCTGTCACTTAATTTGCTATGTAATACTGCGATTTTTCCAGGGAAAAAATTCTCGATTCTATCAATCAGCTGCGGTGTTAAGGAAATTTCAGGAACAAGATACAATGCTGTCTTCCCTATTGCTAATGCAGATTGAATCAAATGAAAATAAACAAGCGTTTTGCCACTCCCCGTTATTCCTTTTAATAAAAATGTTCGGAATTCCTGTTTGTAAAGGGGTTCATTAATTTTATCAAAAGCTATTTGTTGATGATTATTTAATTGAAAATTGATTTCCCCTTGATGCAAAATCCCAGTTCGTTGTGTATCAATTTTAATAGGAATATTGATAATTTCAATAATCTTTTTATCAAGCAAAGCTTTTATGACAGCATTGCTAAATCTTTGGCTTGTTTCATTTGAATTTGATTCTTTTATAATATTTTTAATTAAGACATAATCTTTGCCTTGCTTTTGTTCCACATAAAGGAATGAGAATAATTGAGCTTGCTTTGGTGAAGATTTTTCGAGGTCATTAAAAATCGTTTGAAGCTTTGTTTCATCATCAATTATTTCTGACGGTATCTTCAAAGCCTTGATAGTTTTTTCACTTTTTTTATTGAAAGTAGTAATAATTTTGATAAATCCTTGTTCTTCAAGTGACTGTAATTGGGGAGCAATATTTTTTGAATCTAATTCTTTTTGTATAGCATTAATAGAAATTTTGCCATCATTTTGTAATATAATTTGCAAAAGCTTAGCTCGTTTTGGCGAACGCATTTGCATTTCATATAATTCTCTGTCCGATGGAATTCTATTAATTTCGATTTTATTGATAGACTGAATTGTATAATCAGGAGGCATAGCAGATTTAAGCACTTCACCAAGGCTTGAATAATAATAATCAGCAATCCATTTGGCTAATTTCAACAAATTTTCATCAAAAATTGGTTGGTCATCCAATACTTCAATAATTAGTTTTACATCCTCCACAGTAGAATTTTCAGATTTCGCAACAACGACACCTGTAATAATCCTTTTGCCCAAAGGAACGCTAACACGCTTACCGATTATGTTATGAGATTCAATCTCGGGAATTTTATATATAAAATTTTGATTTATGGGAAGTGGAAGTGCTACTTCAATTAAATTATTCATCTAAAAACTTTATAATTTTTAATTTCGTCAAATTAACAAATTAAGAAAGTAATTGAAATATGAAATCAAATCAAAATTTCTCAAAAATAGCTTTTTATCTTTTCATAATTCTTTCGTTTTTTTCTTTCCAATCTTTCAAATGTTCAGGGAATGAGCCAAAAGAAAGTTCAAATGAGAGCAATTTCACTCAACAAGTCGTTTCAAGAAATGATGAGGTTCCATCAAAGACTATTTATCAAGAATCCACAAATGATATTACAGCGTCGAGAAACAATGCCATTACCCAAACTGTAGCAAAGGCAAGTCCTGCTATTGTGGGAATTAATGTAATTGAAATTCAAGAATATGTTGTTCGGAATCCATTTAATCCATTCAACGACCCATTTTTTCAATTTTTCTTTGGCGACCAATTTTCAGCACCAGAAAGAAAGTATCAAAGGAAAGTGCAAGGATTAGGATCTGGATTTATTATTTCACCTGACGGATATATTTTAACAAATCATCACGTTGCAGGAAATGCTACAAAAATAATTGTAACACTGACAAATGGCGAAAAATATGACGCTAAATTGATTGGGGCAGATATGGTAAGCGATGTTGCATTATTAAAAATTAATGCCAAAAATTTACCATATTTAAAATTAGGCAATTCAGATAATTTATTAGTTGGTGAATGGGCAATTGCATTTGGGAATCCATTTGGTTTATTTAATATAAATTCAAAACCGACAGTGACAGTTGGTGTAATTTCGAACTTAGGAGTCAATTTAGTTAATGAAGATCAACCATATAATCGAGTATATAAAAATATGATACAAACCGATGCTGCAATAAGCTCGGGGAATTCAGGTGGACCATTATTAAATGCAAATGGCGACGTTATTGGCGTTAATACAATGATTTTATCAACAGCACAATCTATGAAAGGAGCGGGAAGCATTGGAATTGGATTTGCAATTCCAATCAACCGTGTAAAAAGTATTGTAAATTCGATAATGAATGGAAAAAAATTAAATCGGGATATTTACATTGGAATGGAAGTAATGGATTTAGAAGAATTGGATAATGCCACAAAAAAAGCATATAAAATTGATGATAAAGCTGTTGGCGCAATAATTGGAAAAATATATCGCAATTCCCCTGCCGATAAGTCAGGACTTGATGTTGGAGATATTATTATTAAGGTTAACAATGAATCCGTAAATAATAAAAATGATTTTCTAGTACAAGCACTGGATGCTTGCGTTGGGGATAAATTGCAAATACAGGTTAAGCGAGGCGATAAAATCCTTACAAAAACATTGATAGTCGAAAGCGCACGGAGCTAGAATTGCAAGAATCAAAAACTGAGTTGAGTGTTCTTGAGGCGAAAGACCTTGTTAAAATATACCGCAAAAGGAAAGTAGTAAATCAAGTATCTTTCAATATAAAGCAAGGTGAAGTGGTTGGCTTGCTCGGACCAAATGGCGCAGGTAAGACAACGTCTTTTTATATGGTAGTTGGGATGATAAAACCAAATGCGGGCTCTGTCTATCTTAACGGTAAGGACATTACAAGCAAAGCAATGTATCAACGGGCGCGACTCGGAATTAGTTATTTACCTCAAGAACCTTCAATTTTTCGGGGATTAACCGTTGAAAACAATCTACGCGCAGTTTTACAGCTGCAGGGTATTTCCAAAAAAGAAATAAACAAAACATTAGAACAATTGATAAGCGACTTTGGAATTGGTCACGTGCGTAAAAGCAAAGGTTATATGCTCTCAGGTGGGGAAAGAAGACGAACAGAAATTGCTCGTTCCCTTGCATCCTTCCCAAAGTTTATATTACTCGATGAACCATTTGCAGGAATTGACCCACTTGCAGTAGAAGAAATTATGAAAATGGTACGTAATTTGAAAAACCGTGGTATTGGCGTAATTATTACAGATCATAATGTGCACGAAACTCTTTCAATTACTGATAGAGCATATATATTGATTGATGGGAAAATATTTACAAGCGGCTCAGCTGAAGAAATAGCAAGTAATGAAGAAGTGAGACGCCAATATTTAGGTGAAACATTTACACTTGAAAGATATAAATTTGAATAAAATTTTAATAATAAATTATTAAAATTTACTTTTTATAAAATTTAAGCGAGTTTTTTACTCATATCGTAAAGCATCCACAGGATCAAGGCTTGCAGCTCGCCAAGCTGGAAATACACCTGAAACTACACCCAAAACAATGGAGACAATTAGGCTTATCAATGTCCATTGCAATGATAATACAATTTTTGTTCCTACTAATAATCCAAATACTGCACTAAATCCAAAGCCAACTAATATACCTATTATTCCGCCTAAAGTTGTGAGCACAACTGTTTCAAAAATAAAATGGAACACTATCCATCGTTTTGTGGCACCAACTGCCTTACGAATGCCAATTTCACGAGTTCTTTCTTTAACTGAAATATACATAATATTTGTAATTCCGATGCCCGCAGCAATAAGAGCGACAATTCCTGAAAACACTCCAAAATATGATAAATAACCTGTTAAGGATGAGAATTGCTCAGCAAGAGATTCGTTAGTTTCTAATTCGAAATTATTAGGTTGATAAGGTTTTAAATTTCTTATGATTCTCAGATTTCCAACAGCTTCATCTATTGTAGCATTTAAAGACAACTTATCGTTTGCTCGCACTACATAAGTAAGATCACGTTCTCGAGGTGAAGCAAAACTAAGTAAGAACAAATTTAATGGAATAATTACTTGATTATCTTGGCTTTGCCCCATCAATGCACCTTGTGGTTTAATAGTTCCAATAACAGTAAATGAATGATTACTAATTTTAATAGTTTTACCAATTGGATTTTCATTTGGGAAAATTTTAGCAATAACATCATTTCCAATAACAGCAACATTGCGGTTGAATTGGATATCTGTTGTTGTGAATGCTCTACCCTCAAGAATATCAATATTTGAAGTTAAAAAATATTTATCATCAGTACCTATTAATGTAACGTCGGGATCTGTTGTCAAGTCACCAGCTTTAACAGCAAATCCACTGGTAGCTGTAATTGCAGTTACAATAGCTTTATCTTGCATCTTCTCTGCAAATTTTTGGAATTGCTTATAATCTAAGCGGGGACGCATCCAATATTCTCTGCCGTGCGGACCTCCAATTTGAATCGATGGCATACGACTAATAAAAAATGTGTTGCGTCCTAAAGAAGAAAGCTGGTCATCTATAGTTGAATTAAGAGAATTGACTAATGAACCTGCAAACATAATTGCAAAGACACCAATAACGATGCTTAAAATTGTAAGGAATGCCCGTAATTTTTGTGTTCTGATTGAATCAAAAGCTTGTTTTATTGTATCTATTAATTTTTCCATAATATCTCCCAATTATTCAAACCGAATTGCTACCACTGGTTCGAAATTTGCTGCACGAACAGCGGGAAGCAAGCCAGCTGCAATTCCAACTAATATTGATATTATCGTTGCAATACCTAAAAGATTAAGTGGAATTGTCTTTGATAAAAAGGCTGTCTGTGGAATAAATTCCGGAAGAAATGAACCTGATAAGTAAGCAATAACAGAAGTAATTATAAATGAAATAATTGCCCCAATTATTGCAATTATTGTAGATTCAAAAACAATTTGCACTAATATATCTAGTTTTTTTGCACCTAATGCCTTACGAATTCCAATTTCTTTGGTTCGCTCATAAACCGAGACAAACATAATATTAACAATTCCAATAATACCAACAATAAATGAAAGTAGTGTCATACCTATTCCAACAACCCAAACAACAGTTCTAATTGATGATATTGCTTCTTCAAACGCCTTTGTTTCATTAATTGAAAAGTTATTTTCCTCCCAAGGTTTTAGATTTCGTATCATCCGCATCTGTCCCTCTACTTCAGCGCGAACATTATCAAGATTTTCCACACCACCTGCTTTTACACAAATAGAAAAATTTCTTCGATATTTCCCAAAGGTTGATAAGAAAGAGCTAAGAGGCATATATATAATATTATCGACAAAATCCGCAAAGGTTGTTCCTTGCTTAGTGACAACACCAATTACTTTATAGTTGATATTATTAATTTTGATTGTTTTATCAATTCCATTTCCATTTGGAAAAATAGTTTTATATACTTTAGAACCTAGAACAACAACTCTTGCGCCCATTCGATCTTCATTTTCATTGAAAAAACGTCCCGAATCGATTGTTCCGCTTGGAGTTAATGCAAATTGATAAGTTGTCCCTTGAATAGCAATATTCTCATAAACCTGCCCACCATAAACAACCTTTCCACGATTTGTCCTAGCAACAGGCACTGCAAGTTCAGCAGAAGTCAAACGCGAAATTAACTTTTCGGCTTGGTCTAGTGTTATATTCGGCCGATTTCTGATTTCTCTCCAATTTTTACCACTTCCCGCCCAATCAAATTTATCCACGTACATAACATCTGTTCCCATAGAACTTATAGAATCTTCCATAGCTTTATCCAAACCTGAGAGTACCCACCCCATTAATATTACAAATGTAATACCAATCAATACTCCTAAAGCAGCAAGAGAAGATCTCAAAGTGTTTGATCTTATTGAATTGATTGCTTGAGAAAGTGCTTCATTAATGGCAGCAATTTTCATTACTTTTATATCCCTAATCTTCTATAAAAACTTGACTTGTATTAATATAATCATTAATAATTTTGCCATCGAGCAATCGGATTATTCGTTTTGCATTATTTGCTATATCTTCTTCGTGAGTAACAAGTATAATCGTATGTCCCTCAATCCATAATTTATGAAATATCTTCATAATTTCTACACCTGTTTTTGAATCAAGATTTCCCGTCGGTTCATCAGCAAGAATTATTGAGGGATTATTAACTAATGCCCTTGCAATTGCAACCCTTTGTCGTTGGCCACCCGATAATTCAGGTGGTTTATGATACATTCGATCTTCCAAGCCAACACGTTTCAATGCTTCAATTGCTCTTTCTTCTCGTTCATCAGATTTTACTCCAGCATAAATTAATGGTAATTCGACATTCTTAATACAATTTTCACGGGGGAGCAAATTAAATGTCTGGAATACAAAGCCTATTTTTCTATTTCTAACATCTGCAAGCTCATCATCATCCATTTCTTCTACATTTTCACCATCGAGATAATATGTCCCTGATGTAGGTGTATCGAGGCAACCAATGATGCTCATTAAGGTCGTTTTACCTGAACCAGATGGTCCCATAATTGCAACATACTCATTTCGTTTTATTTCCAGAGATATATTATCAAGAGCAAGTACTTGTGTTTCCCCCATATCATATCGCTTTACGATATTTTCGAGTTTTATGATTGTCGAATCTTCCATCGTTATTTTTTTCTTGATTTTTTAAAATTGAATTGATTGTTGTTTACGACAATTGGACTTCCATCACGAAGCAATTTGCTAATTGCTTGAAAATTGCCTGAAATTACTTCTTGACCTTCAGCCAAACCTTCGACAATTTCGATAAAGCCTTCATCTGAAATACCTGTCTTGACAGTTACCATTTTTGCTTTATCACCATCCTTAACAAATACAACCATCGGAGGTGTTGATTTTAAATTTTCACCACCGTTCGTATTATTTGCTTTTACAACAGTGGGAGCATTGCTATGAGGACCGACCTGGCTACTCTCATTTGTTGGCATTTTGTCTAATCTTACGGTAACGGACTGCAATGGTACAGCATTCACATTATATTTTGTCAATGTTGTAATATCAGCGCTGCAGCTCATCCCCGGTCGCAAACGTTCATCAGGATCGAGAATACGAATTTTTACTTCAAAATTGATTGCCTGGTCTTGAGTTGTGGTTGTTGTTTCAATTGCAGAATGGCCAATTTCAACGACAACACCCTTAAACTGTTTATCTGGTATAGCATCCACCTCGATTGTTGCTGTATCACCTTTTTGAACCATCACAATATCATTTTCAACAACATCGACAATGGCATTCATAACAGTCAAATCGGAAACACGAAGCATTTCAGTGCCTTGGAATTGCTGTGTACCAACAACAGTTTCGCCTTTTTCAACACTCACTTTTGTGACAGTGCCATCCATTGGTGAATAAATTACAGTACGTGCTGCGTTACGTTCAACTTGTTTTAATGAAGCGAGGGTCTGCTGATAACGGGATAAAGATGCTTGATAATTTGCTACTGATTGTTGATAAGCGGTATTAGCATTGTCAAACTCTTGTTGAGAAATATATTGATTCTTATACAATTCCTGGGCACGTTTCAAATCAGCTTCAGCTTTATTCATTAGCTCTTTCATAGATTCAACATCCATTTTTGATGCTTGGGCGGCAGCTTTGGATTGTTCGAGCATTGTTTCAACAATATCAGGTTTGATTTTTATTAATAATTGCCCGGTTTTAACCTTATCTCCTTCATTTACACCAAGGAAAATGATTTCTCCACTTGTCTCAGGCGAAATTTTTACTTCTGTTTCTGCTTGTATCTGACCTGTTGCTGATACTTTTTGAACTATAGTACGACGTACTACCTTTGTTGTAGAAACTTCAATTGGTTTCTCTTTTTTATTAGTGAGTAAAGCAATTGCAATAATCGCAATAACCACAACTAAACTAAATATGATGATTACATTTCTTTTTTTGCTTTTTTTCTTTGCCATAAAGACCTCATTTATACCTTGTTTATAGGTTAATTTTGAATATTATTTTTTTCTAAAATTTCTTTTAATTCTCTTTTATAATAAACTGCTGTTTTAGCTATACTATCATATAAAGCTTGCTTATTTTCACCTAATGTAAATAAGAAAGCAAATAATATAATAAAGCTAACAATACTGGAAATAGTTGAAAATACTTGCAACCACGTTAAAATATAGATCAATTGAAATACTAGGTCGAGATTCTTCATCAAAAACCGATAGAGCAATTTGCTGTAGCTTGCATATTTCATCTTTTCATCCGCAATGATTATACCGAGAATATGTTTGCCTGGAGTGCCTGCAAAAAATACATCCATAGAATTATAAATAATATAGATAACAAAGCTCAATGGCACAAAAGTTCTTATATAGTGATTTATAAATTCAGGATCCATCATATCGGCAAAAGTTAAGCCAATGAATTGTTTATACATTCCCGTCGCATAAATTACAATTGTCAAAATAAAAACTTTAAACATAAAATCGATTA